>CAZHDP010000071.1:0-11223 GCA_964531605.1 uncultured Burkholderiaceae bacterium
GGCGGTTGGTTGGTGCAACAGCGTGATTTGAGCGCGGTCATGCTGGCTGAAATGCTACAAAAATTAGAGCGTGAAACCCTTATAGAACGTGCCGAAATGGCCAAAAAACTACAGAAAACAGAGGCCACGGCTGAAGTGGTCGCCGCTTGCGACGCCTTGGCCGCCAAGTCGGGAGGAACGTCACGATGAAACACGCGATCAAGCACATCCACTTCATCGGCATCGGGGGCTCGGGCATGTCCGGCATCGCCGAAGTCTTGTCTAACCTGGGCTATGTGATTTCAGGATCAGACCTGTCTGACAGTGCCACGCTGCAGCGTTTGGCGGGTTTGGGCATCCAGACTTTTGTGGGGCATGATGCCGCCAACATCACGCAGGCCGATGCGGTGGTCACCTCGACCGCGGTGCAACAAGACAACCCCGAAGTGGTGGCCGCCCGCGCCAAACACATCCCGATCGTGCCACGCGCGGTCATGCTGGCTGAGCTGATGCGCCTCAAACAAGGCATCGCGATTGCCGGTACCCATGGCAAAACCACCACCACCAGCCTGGCCGCCAGCGTGTTGGCAGCGGCTGGCTTGGACCCCACGTTCGTGATCGGTGGTCGGCTCAACAGCGCCGGGGCCAATGCACGCCTGGGCAGTGGTGACCACATCGTGGTGGAGGCAGACGAGTCCGATGCGTCGTTCCTGAACCTGTTGCCCGTGATGGCGGTGGTCACCAACATCGATGCGGACCACATGGAAACCTATGGCCACGACTTCAACAAGCTGAAGAAGGCCTTCGTTGACTTCCTGCACCGCATGCCTTTTTATGGCACGGCCATCGTGTGCAGCGATGACCCTGCCATCCGCGACATCATGGGGCAAGTGTCTCGCCCAGTCACCACCTATGGTTTTGACGAGGGCGCCCAAGTGCGTGCAGTGAATGTTCGCGCAGCCGATGGCCAGATGCACTTCACTGCACAGCGACGCAACGGCGTGACGCTGCCTGACCTGCCGGTGGTGTTGAACTTGCCTGGCCGTCACAACGTGTTGAACGCCTTGGCCGCCATCGCCATCGCGGTGGAGTTGGGCATTCCTGACAGTGCAGTGCAGACCGCATTGGCCGAATTCAAAGGCGTTGGACGGCGTTTCCAACGCTATGGTGATGTGGCGGTGCCTGCAGCGCATGGCGGTGGCAAGTTCACCGTGATTGACGACTACGGCCACCACCCTGTCGAAATGGCGGCCACGCTTGAAGCGGCCCGTGGCGCTTTTCCTGGGCGTCGCTTGGTCTTGGCGTTCCAGCCTCACCGGTATACCCGCACGCGCGATTGCTTCGAAGACTTTGTCAAAGTCATTGGGGTGGCGGATTCCGTCTTGTTGGGCGAGGTGTATGCCGCTGGCGAGGCGCCCATCGTGGCAGCTGATGGTCGTTCTTTGGCCCGGGCGCTGCGCGTGGCAGGCAAGGTGGAACCGGTGTTTGTGGACGACATCGTCGCCATGCCACAGGCCATCTTGGACAACGCGCGCGATGGCGATGTGGTGATGTGCATGGGCGCCGGGTCGATCGGTGCGGTGTCCGGCAAAGTGGTGGCGTTGGGAGGCGTGGCATGAGCCAGAACTTCGGCAAGGTGGCGGTGTTGATGGGGGGACGCTCTGCGGAGCGCGAGGTGTCTCTCATGTCTGGTGCGGGTGTGCTCAAGGCCTTGCAATCTCAAGGGGTAGACGCCCATGCCTTCGACCCCGCTGAGCGTGACCTGTCAGACCTGGCGCGCGAGGGCTTTCAGCGTTGCTTCATCGCGCTGCATGGCCGCTATGGTGAAGATGGCACGGTACAAGGTGCTTTGGAGTTGATGGGCATTCCTTACACCGGGTCGGGCGTGATGGCCTCGGCCATTGCCATCGACAAAATCATGACCAAACGGGTTTGGCTGGCAGAGGGCCTGCCCACGCCGCGCTACGTGCTGTTGCAGCGTGGTGTTTACACCCCTGAGCAGGTCATGGCAGTGCCAGACAGCCTGGGCTTGCCTTTGATCGTGAAGCCCGCACGGGAAGGCTCGTCACTGGGTTTGACCAAAGTGGTGAAGCGCGAAGACATGGTGGCTGCCGTGGCCCTCGCGGCCAAGCTGGACGCTGACGTGTTGTGCGAGCAGTTCATTGCTGGCGATGAAGTGACCTGTCCGTTGATGGGAACCGGTGCACAGGCACAGGCCTTGCCCGTGATCCGCATCGTGGCACCCGATGGCAATTACGACTACCAGCACAAGTACTTCACCGATGACACCCAATACCTGGTGCCTTGTGGCTTGCCTGCAGGCGAAGAAGACGCGGTGAAGCAACTGGTGTTGAAGGCCTACCGTGTGTTGGGTGCACGGGGCTGGGGGCGCATTGACGTGATGATCGACGCCGCCACACGCCAACCCTATTTGCTGGAGCTCAACACCTCACCCGGCATGACCGGGCATTCCTTGGTGCCCATGTCTGCGCGGGCGTCTGGCGTCAGCTATGAGCAGTTGTGTCTGGCTTTGTTGGCCACGGCATCCCTGGATTACACCAACGCAGCAGCGACGTAACGCAGCATGAACTCCGCCCTCTCCACCCCAGCCGTCCCGTTCGACGTGCGCCTCATGAACAAGGCCAGCATGGCCCTGTTCATGGCCGCGTTGCTGGGTGCGTTGGGTGTGGCCGCATGGTGGCTGGTGCGTCACCCGATGCTCTCGGTGACCCGCATCACCGTGACCGGTGACGTGACCCACAACAACGCCGTGACCGTGCGGGCCAACGTGGCGCCCAAGTTGTCAGGCAACTTTTACACCCTGGATTTGGCGCAGGCCAAGCGCGCCTTCGAGGCTGTGCCTTGGGTGCGCCAGGCGGTGGTTCGCCGCGTGTTCCCCGACCAGCTGTCCGTGGTGCTGCAAGAGCATCAGCCCGTGGCGTACTGGGGGTCTGAAGCCGAACCTCGCTTGCTCAACAGCCATGGCGAGGTGTTTGAAGCCAACGTGGGTGACGTTGAAAAAGAAGACTTGCCGCGCCTGAATGGCCCTGACCAGCAGTCTGCGCAAGTGCTGGCGATGTACCGCGTGTTGCAGGCGCCAATTGCGCTGCTTGACACCGAGGTGGACGTCTTGCAGCTGTCGCCACGTGGTGGTTGGCAAGTGCAGTTGGCCACCGGCGCTGTCTTGGAATTGGGTTCGGGCTCGGCCGAAGAGGTGTTGGCCAGAACCCAGCGTTTTGTGCGGACGCTGACCCAGGTCAGCGCCCGTTATGGTCGCCGTGCCGACGCCGTGTTGACGGCTGATTTGCGGTACCCAGAAGGTTATGCGCTGCGTTTGCGCGGTGTCGGTACGTTGAGTGTGGATGCGCCTAAAAAGGCACCGGTCAAGAGGTAGAACTATGGCAAAAGAATACAAAGATCTCGTCGTGGGTTTGGACATCGGCACCTCCAAAGTGATGGCGGTGGTTGCTGAGGTCTTGCCTGGCGGCGAGTTGCGACTGGCGGGCTTTGGGGTGGCGCACAGCAATGGCCTCAAACGAGGCGTGGTCGTCAACATTGACGCCACCGTGCAGAGCATCCAGTTGGCGCTGAAAGAGGCCGAACAAATGGCCGATTGCAAAATCACCCGGGTCTATACCGGCATCACTGGCAGCCACATTCGCGGCATCAATTCCAGTGGCATGGTGGCCATCAAGGACCGCGAAGTGACGCAGGCCGATGTGTCTCGCGTGGTGGAGACGGCCAAGGCGATCAACATCTCGACCGACCAACGCTTGCTGCTGGTGGAGCCGCAGGAATTCGTGATCGACGGGCACGATGTGAAGGTGCCGATCGGCATGAGCGGTATCCGTTTGGAGGCCAAGGTGCACATCGTGACCGGGGCGCAAAGTGCCGCCGAGAACATCATCAAATGTGTGCGGCGCTGTGGGCTGGAAGTCGAACACCTGATGCTCAACCCCTTGGCCTCAAGCTTGTCGGTGTTGACCCCTGACGAGTGCGACCTTGGCGTGGTTTTGCTGGACATCGGTGCGGGCACCACCGATGTGGCCATCTTCACGGGGGGCGCGATTCGCCACACGGCCGTGATCCCGATCGCGGGTGACCTGATCACCAGCGACATCGCGATGGCCTTGCGCACGCCTACCAAAGACGCTGAAGACATCAAGGTGGAAAACGGTTACGCCAAACAGCTGTTGGCCGACCCTGACACCCAAGTGGAGGTCCCAGGTCTCGGCGACCGGGGGCCGCGCATGCTCAGTCGCCAAGCCTTGGCGGGCGTGATCGAGCCGCGTGTGGAAGAAATTTTTGCACTGGCGCATCAGATCGTTCGCGAATCTGGCTTTGAAGAAGTGCTGTCGTCTGGCATCGTGCTGACGGGCGGTAGTGCCGTGATGCCAGGCATGGTGGAACTGGCCGAAGACATTTTCTTGAAGCCCGTGCGCCGGGGTGTGCCAAAGTATTCGAACGCCTTGTCTGACCTGGTGGCCAAGTCGCATGCGGCCACGGCGATGGGCTTGCTCGAAGAAGCGTCCAAAGCCCGCATGCGCGGTCAACGTGTGGCCCAAAAGAGCGGGTCCGTGAAAACCGCGTTGGGCAGCGTCAAAGACTGGTTTTTGGGGAACTTCTGACCATGACGCACCAGACACTTTCCCCCGTGTGTGCCTATCCGCCCTATGCCGCTTGCGCTGGGCCACCTCGGCAAGCGCCGCCACGACCGTGGCGACCATCCCCCGTTGTGAAGAACACCCCCGTATCCCATTCAGCATTTGATTCGACAATTTTTAGGAGCAGAGCATGACCATCGAAATGATTGACATCCAGGAATTCAACCAAGGCACCCAGATCAAGGTGATCGGTGTAGGCGGTGGCGGCGGCAATGCCGTGGAGCACATGATCGAGCGTCAGGTTCAAGGTGTGGAATTCATCTGTGCCAACACCGATGCGCAGGCCTTGGCCCGCAGCTCTGCCAACCGTGTCATTCAACTCGGTCAGAGTGGCTTGGGCGCAGGGAGCAAGCCTGAAAAGGGTCGTGATGCGGCCAATGCAGCTGAACAGGAGATCCGTGACTCCATCGAAGGTTCGCACATGCTTTTCATCACCGCAGGCATGGGCGGTGGCACGGGCACGGGTGCTGCACCTGTGATCGCGCGCATTGCCAAAGAGATGGGCATCCTCACGGTGGGTGTGGTCACCAAACCGTTCGAGTTTGAAGGCTCGCGCCGCATGGGCAATGCCGATACCGGTTTGAGTGAGCTCGAAGCCAATGTGGATTCCTTGATCGTGGTGCTCAACGAAAAATTGCTGGAGGTGTTGGGCGAAGATGTGACCGAAGAAGACGCCTTCGCGCACGCCAATGACGTGTTGAAAAACGCCGTGGGTGGTATCGCCGAAATCATCACCGTGCCAGGCACCGTGAACGTGGACTTTGAAGACGTGCGCACCGTGATGGGTGAGCCTGGCAAAGCCATGATGGGCACGGCTATCGCATCAGGCCCTGACCGTGCACGCATCGCTGCCGAACAGGCTGTGGCGTGCCCACTGCTCGAAGGCGTTGACCTGTCGGGCGCCAAAGGCGTGCTGGTGTTGATCTCTGCTGCCAAGGGTTCCTTGAAGCTGGCCGAGTCTCGCTTGGCCATGAACACCATCAAGGCCATCGCCTCTGACAGCGCCCACGTGATTTATGGCACGGCGTATGACGATAACTTGGGTGACAACATCCGCGTGACCGTGGTCGCCACCGGCTTGAGCCGCGCGAACGCCAAGCGCACGGCGCCTCCCCTGCAGGTGATCCAGCGCACGGGTACCGATGGCGTGCCTTTCCAGGTCAACGCGAATGCTGTGGCCGGTGTGGGTGGCAGTTTGACTGGCGGCGCGGTGTCGTCGGACTACGCTGGCTTGCCCGTGACGGCACCTCGCGTGTGGCACACCAACCGCACCCAGGCTGCTGCCAAGGTGGATGCCTTGTCCAGTGGCGGCATGGACGACTTCGAAATCCCTGCGTTCCTGCGCAAACAGGCTGATTGAGCGGCAGGTTTTACGTGTTCTTTACTGATGGATGCTCTCTTGCCCCGTGCTGGCACGTGGCAGGTCGAGCTACCTCGGTAAAATCGACGCCGTGATCCAACAAAGAACGCTCCAATCCTTGACCCGTGCGGTCGGTGTAGGCCTGCACAGTGGGCAGCGGGTGGAGTTGACCCTGCGGCCCGCACAACCCGACACGGGCATCGTTTTTCGCCGCGTGGATTTGCCTGAGCCTGTGGACATCCCGGTGAGCGCGCTGGCGGTCAGCGATACCCGCATGGCTTCCACCATCTCGGTGGGCAATGCAAGGGTGCAAACCATTGAGCATTTGATGTCAGCCTGTGCAGGCTTGGGTTTGGACAACCTGTACGTGGACATCACGGCAGAAGAAGTCCCGATCCTGGATGGATCGTCTGCGTCGTTCGTGTTTTTGCTGCAAAGCGCGGGCATCGTCTTGCAAAACGTGCCCAAACGCTTCATTCGCGTCAAAGAAACGGTCGAAGTCCGTGAAGGCGAGGGCGATTCGCTGAAATGGGCACGGCTGGAGCCATATCACGGCTATAAGCTGAATTTTGAGATCGATTTTGGCCATCCCGCGGTGGATTCCACCGGTCAGCATGCTGAATTCGACTTGTCTGTGGGCAACTACAGCCGTGACATTGCGCGTGCCCGGACTTTCGGCTTCACCAAAGATGTGGAGCATCTGCGCGTCAACGGCCTGGCCTTGGGGGGCGGACTCGACAACGCCGTGGTGATGGACGACTACAAGGTCCTCAATGCGGGTGGTTTGCGTTATGACGACGAGTTCGCCAAGCACAAAATTCTGGACGCCATGGGAGACCTGTACGTGATCGGCAAGCCTCTCTTGGCTGCCTACAACGCATTCCGCTCCGGCCACGCAATGAACAACAAGCTGTTGCGTGAACTGCTGTCGCGCCCTGAGGCTTACGACATCGTCACGTTCGAAGACGAGAAACTCGCACCGGCTGGCTTTGCCCGTCCGGCGCGGGCGTGGTGAAGACCCCGTAAGACGCGCCTTCCATCGCGCTCAATAGCTTCGACCGTCCCGGTATTGGCTGCTGATCCGTCGCAGTGAGCCGTTGGCGGCTGAAAGCCTTGCGATGGCTGCACCGGCATGCGCGTGGGTGATCGCCAGGCCCAAGGCATCCGCCGCATCGGTGCCCGGCAAGCCAGGCAATTTCAGCAAACGCCGAACCATTTCTTGTACTTGCGTCTTCGCTGCGCGGCCGTGGCCAACGACCGCTTTTTTCATTTGCAAGGCGGTGTACTCCGCCACCGGCAAATCACGCGAAACCAGTGCGGTGATACAGGCGCCACGTGCCTGACCCAGCAGCAAAGTAGATTGCGGGTTCACGTTCACAAACACGATCTCGACCGAGGCCATGTCGGGTTGGTAGCGCTCATGCACTTCACGAATGCCGTCGAACAGCACTTTGAGCCGCCCAGGTAAATCACCCAACTCCAATTTGGTGGTGCGGATGGTGCCACTGGCCACATAGCTCAGCGCAGAGCCTTGCACATCAATGACGCCAAAACCTGTGGTTTGTAAGCCGGGGTCGATACCGAGGATGCGCATGGTGGAACAGTTTACAGACCGAATTTCCAGCGCAGCGAATGGAAAAACACAGGGGCGGCAAAGCACAAGGCATCTACCCTGTCCAGCAAGCCACTGGCACCCGTGGTCGACAGGCCTTGGCCGCCCCAATTGGGCACGCCTCGGTCACGTTTCAGGGCTTTCATCACCAGGTGTCCCAGTGACCCGGAGGCACAGGCAATCAAGGCCATGGCCAACGCCTGCCCGGGGACAAACGGCGTGAGGCTTGTCATCAGGGCACCCACGACCCCGGCCACGGCCAACCCAATCCACCAACTGCGCCAGTTGAAGGCCTTGCTGATGTCCGGCGCCACGGGCGGGCGAGGCATCATGCGCGAGGCCACGTGCTGCACCAACATGCAGGTTTGGACCACGATCACCAAGAAAAACACCAAAAATGCATTGCGGCCAGCGTACCCCGGGAACTCCAGCAACAGCAGGGCGGGCACATGGCTCATGCCAAACACACACACCATGATGCCCCATTGCAATTTGGCGTTGCGCTCCAAAAACCGCTGCGGGTCATTGGCGAGTGCGCTGACCACGGGGATCGCCAGGAACACGTACACCGGGATGAACACCGTGAACAGGTCAAAACGCTTCAAACCTACCAACGCAAACTGCATGGGCAGCACCACAAAAAAAGCCAAAATCAAGCTGCGATGATCCCCTCTGCGGGTCGGGGACAAGGTGATGAACTCACGCAAGGTGAAAAAAGACACGATGCCAAACAGCGCGGTGGCGACCGTGTCGCCTGAGGCCCAGCCGACCCAAAACACCCCCATCACCACCCAAGAGGTCTTCAGGAGCCCCTGAAGGTTATGGAATTCCAGGCGACGGGCGTTGCCTTGAGGCGTATCGGCGTGTTCCCGAAAGGAAAACGCAAACAGCACGACGGTGGCCATGCTCAGCAGCCCGAAGACCACCGCAAACAGCAACCCGACTTGCTGTGACGCACTCATGTGGCTGAACCATTGGGTCATGCGTTATTCCATCCAAACTCAAACGTCGCGCAGCGCGACCACGCAGCCGCGTGCACGGTCAAGAAAGGCCCGCCGTTCCTCACCCGGCTCAAGCTGGATCGGTGCACCGAACGTGACCGAGCACAGCACTGGCACAGGGACCACTTCACCTTTGGGCATCACCCGCTGGATGTTGTTGATCCAGGCTGGCACCAGCACCACATGGGGGAATTTTTGGGCCAGGTTGTACAGCCCTGCTTTGAAGGCCTGCGGTTCTTCTGCGTTGCCCCGGGTGCCTTCCGGGAACAGGATGATCGAGTCACCTTGGTCAAGTGCCTCGATCAGTGGTGCCAGAGGGTCTTGGTCACCTGAGCGCTCGCGGTCCACATACACCGCGTTGAAGACTTCGGTCGTGATCCACTTTTTGAAGGGTGACTGGGTCCAATAGTCTTTGGCTGCGATCGGCCGGGTGATGCTGCGCAAATCCTCGGGCAAGGCCGCCCAGATCATCACCAAATCCGCGTGGCTTTGGTGGTTGGCGAAATAAATGCGTTGTTCGGCTTTGGGGGGGCAACCGTGCCAGCGTGCTTGTGCGCCGGTCAACACCCTGACCAGACCCAGCAGAAACCAACCCATCAACTTCGCAAGCATAGGCCCGCATCATACTGAGGCCTGAATGGGTGATCGGTGCCTGCCTTGGCTGTGAATGCACCGCAATGGGGCATCACATCGAATAAATTTCGCAAAAATGTGTCAACCGACTGTAAATTTGTCACGTTACAGGTGGGCAAGGAGTTAAACATGCGCAAATTCACCCCCACCAACCTCTGGCCTGAAGACGAGCGCGATCGCCGTCGCTGAAGCAGGCTTATGCCAGCTTCACCGCCTCTTCATGGCAATTCGGCGCCCGCCATGCGCGCCACGATCGTTTGGGCTCGACTGCCCAAATAGCCCGAATTGGGCAACTTTTCGAAATACCGGGGCCTGGGCAACATCACTGCCAACCGGGCTGCTTCATAGGCACTGAGTTGCGTGGCACTCTTCCGGTAGTAATGTTGGGATGCGGCTTCAGCGCCGAACACCCCTTCACCCCACTCCACATGGTTCAGGTACAGCGTCAGGATCTGGCTCTTGTCCAGCACCGTCTCCAGCACCAGCGTCAGCACAAATTCCTGGCCTTTGCGCAGCAAGGTGCGCTCGCCTGACAGCAATAAATTTTTGGCCAACTGTTGCGTGATGGTGGACCCACCAACGATTTTGGGGGATTTAGCCGCGGGTGCCGGTGGTTTGCTGCTGGCGGCGATGTCTGTGGGCTGGGGCGCCTTATCGCTTTTGAGGCCGTTTTTGCGTGTTTTTTGAGCGTCCAGTTTGGCCGCTCGCTCAGCATCCAGCTTGGCTTGCTTGTCTGCCAACTCCTTGGCTTTGGCGTTTTTTTGCCAAGCCTTTTCCATGGCTTCCCACTCCACGCCATCGTGGTTGACAAACGCGCCGTCTTCCGACGCGATCACAGCGCGCTTCAGGTGATCGGAAATCTGCTCGTAGGGAACCCAGCTTTGGCGCCAAGCCAAATGGCCTTTCTCTGTGCCAATGCGCCAAGCCTCCGAGCGTTCAAACGTGGTGGATTGGGGGGCAATGACCGCCATCATGGCAACCCGGACCACAAAAAACAGCTGCAAAGCCACAAAGGCCGCAACGACCAGCCCCAGCCAGCGCAGCAGTGGCCGCCAAACAGACGTCAAAAGACCGCTCGAAGCCATGTTTCATGCCTCCTGGCAACGACCGTCAAGCCTTGGGCAGCAGTTCGCGAAGCTCTGCCATGACCTGTGCTGACGGCGGACGCACGCCGCGCCAGCGCTCAAAAGCCTCTGCCGCTTGTTCGATCAACATGCCCAGGCCATCTCGCCCTTGCGCCCCATGCTCGCTGGCCCACAGCATGAAACCCCGTGTGGCCGGTCCGTACATCAGGTCACATGCCAAGCTGCCTTGGCGCAAACAAGCCGCAGACACTGGAACATGGCCACCGCCCAAGCTGCTGGAGGTGGCGTTCACGATCAGGTCAAAATCACCTTCTACCGCTTGCAAACCGCCCGCAGTCAGCTCTACTTTTTGTAGCGCAGCGATGGCTTGATGCTTGGCGATCAAGGCTTCGGCCTTGCTGGCGGTGCGGTTGACGACTTGAAGCCGTCGGGGCTGGCAGTCCAGCAGCGGTCCGAGCACACCCGCCGCTGCACCGCCGCCGCCGATGAGCAAGATGTCGCGTCCTTTCAAATCCATGCCCGCGTTGTGGGTGACGTCATGCACAAAACCTATCCCATCGCTGTTGTCGGCAATGATGCGGTCCCCCACAAAGTGCAGCACATTGCAGGCGCCAGCCAGGTGCACCCGCGGTGTCGATTCGGTGGCGATGGCCGCCGCGTCGAGTTTGAAGGGCACGGTGACATTGCACCCTTTGCCACCTGCCGCACGGAAAGCGTTCACATAAGCATTGAACTCGCCCAACGGCACCAACTGTTTGGTGTAGCGCATGGATTGCCCAGTGAGTTCTGCGAAGCGGCCGTGGATCCAGGGGGAACGGCTGTGCTCGACCGGGTTGCCCATGAGGCAGTAGTCGTCAACGGTGGGGTGAGCGGGGGCGTGAGAAACGGA
>CAZHDP010000072.1:0-11207 GCA_964531605.1 uncultured Burkholderiaceae bacterium
GCCACTCGATCAATGCCCCGCAGCCGACGGCATGGATCACCCTGCAAGGGCCCAAGTAGGGGGCCAGGTCCAAGGCACCCACGGCCAGACCTTGTGGGTCGTAATGCAAGGGGGCGTCAGCGTGGCTGCCAATGTGGGGCGACAGCGTCAAGCTGCCCACATTCACGGGGCATTCTGGGCTGATTTCTGCCACCCAAGTTTGGCTGTAAGCGGTGTCGCCCGGGAACACGGGCGTGCCCACCTGCACAGGGGCGGAGATGTCCCACAAGGTCTGGGGCTGTGTGCGGGTGGCTTGCGGTAAGGGCTTCACATTCGACATGGCGCGGAGTTTGCGCCGATGCGCAAAACCGTGGTGTCGGTTATTTCCAACAATGTTGAAAAATTGTTGAGGTCTAAACTACCTTGCTGCGAAGGTCAGCTCAAGTGGCTCAGGCTAAGCGATTCAGCCCGCCCGATTCAGCCCGTGTCGTGCACGTGCACGGTGGCAGGCCTCGCTGTTGGGTTCAAGCTCTCGGCAGGGGTTAGGGCGCCACTCGTAGATGCCGCAAGCGATGCGATCACCGATCTTGCCGCTCAAGGCCGCACAGCGCGGTGACGCATGGTCAGTGCCCCGCATGCGGCGGATGTTGCTGGTCACGACCACGGTCAAACCGTCGGGCACACTGCCGCCTTGGTCTTGGGCTTCTTGCGCCGCAAAATCCACCCGGAACGCCGCGCAACACGCACCACACTGGGTGCAATCGTCCGCGTTCACGGCGTTGCCGGCCTCTTGGTGCAAGGGCATGGCTGGCGCGGTGTTCAGTAGTTCAGGCCAATGGCTTCACGCACGTCTTGCATGGTGGCCCGCGCCGTGACCCGCGCACGGTCGGTGCCCGCGTCCACGATCTCGCGCACCAGCTTGGGGTTGGCAATGTAGGGCTCGGCACGCTCCAACATGGGTTGCTGCTCTTTCAGGATGCCGTCGATCACGGGTTGCTTGCATTCGATGCAACCGATGCCGGCCGTGGTGCAACCCTGCGTGACCCACTGCTGTACGCCTGTATCGGAATACACCTTGTGGAATTGCCACACCGGGCATTTGTCGGGCGAGCCTGGGTCGGTGCGTTTGACGCGGGCGGGGTCGGTGGGCATGGTGCGCACCTTGTGCTCGATGTCAGCACGCTTTTCACGGATCGCAATGCCGTTGCCGTAGCTCTTGCTCATTTTGCGGCCGTCCAGGCCAGGCAGACGGCTGGATTCGGTGAGCAGCACTTGCGGCTCCACCAGCACGGCACGGCCTTTGCCACTGAATTGGCCGGTCAGCAAGGCGCGGTCGTCTTCGTTGAGGGCTTCAAAGCGCTGCAAAAAGCCGGGCAGGCGGGCCAGCGATGTCTCGTCACCCTGTTCCTGGAACTTCTTTTTCAGCGAGTTGTAGTAGCGCGCGTCTTCTTTGGCCAGCTTGGCCAGGGCCGCTGCCAGGCGATCGGCATCGTCGGCACGGCGGCCATACAGGTCGTTGAAGCGGCGGGCAGCTTCACGTGTCAACTCGACGTGGCTGGCCTGGTCTTCGCCCACCGGCACGTAATGGGCCTTGTAGATCAGGATGTCTGCCGCCTGCAGCAAGGGGTAGCCCAAAAAGCCATAGGTGGCCAGGTCTTTGTCTTTGAGCTGTTGTTGCTGGTCTTTGTAGGTGGGCACGCGCTCCAGCCAGCCCAGCGGGGTGCCCATGGCCAGCAGCGTGAACAGCTCTGCGTGTTCGGGCAAACGGCTTTGCAAGAAGAGGGTGCAGAGGTTCGGGTCGAGGCCAGCCGCGAGCCAGTCGATCACCATCTCGAACACGTTTTGTTCGATGACTTCGCGGTGCTCGTAATGGGTGGTCAGGGCATGCCAATCGGCGACGAAATAGAAGCATTCCATTTCATGCTGCAGCCGCACCCAGTTTTTCAGCGCACCGTGGTAATGGCCAAGGTGCAGCGCACCGGTAGGGCGCATGCCCGAGAGCACACGTTGCTTGGGGGCCGCAGCCAAATTGTCAGGGGTCGTCATCATTTCACCAGCAGGGCAAGGGGGGTCAACAGCACTTCCAGGGCATCAAAAGTCAAAGACATCACCGGTCGCATCCACAGGGCATTGATCACCCCGGCGATCAGCAAGCCCATCACAATGAAGAAGCCCCACGGTTCAACCCGTGAGACCAGCACAGCTTGTTTGTAGGGCAGCAGACCCACCAAGATACGGCCACCATCGAGGGGCGGCAGCGGGAACAGGTTGAACGCGAACATCACCACGTTGACGGTCATGCCGGCACGCGCCATTTCTAGAAAGAAGCGTTCCGTGGTGCCCGCGCCAACCAGCACGTACAGCAGCACGCCCCACAGCAGCGCCATCACAAAATTCACGCCAGGGCCCGCCAAGGCCACCCACACCATGTCGCGTTTGGGGTTGCGCAGGTGGCCAAAGTTGACCGGTACGGGTTTGGCGTAGCCAAACAGGAACGCCCCAGAGGTGGCAAAGTACAGCAACAAGGGCATCACAATGGTGCCCATCGGGTCGATGTGTTTGACAGGGTTCAGCGACACGCGCCCCAGCATGTAGGCGGTGCTGTCTCCAAAATAACGGGCGGCGTAGCCGTGTGCGGCCTCGTGCACGGTGATGGCAAACAACACCGGCAAGGCGTAGATGGCGACGGTTTGAATCAGGTTGGCAATGTCCACCGGGCTATTGTCTCAGACCCAGGGTGGCCAGATCGCCGCGACCTGCACGCAGGATCACCGGGTCGCCTCCCTTGCCCATGTCGGTCAGGTCGATCACCGTGGTGGGCGCTGACGGGCAGGCCCCGGCATCGATGACAGCGGCGAGTTGGTGCTCGAAGCGGTCACGGATGTCCTCTGCGTCGTTCAACGGGTCGGTCTCGTCTGGCGGGATCAAGGTGGTGGCCAGCAAAGGGCCACCATGCAGGCTGAGCAATTCTTGCAAGGTCTTGTGCTCGGGCACCCGCAAACCAATGGTTTTGCGCTGCGGGTGGCTGACCCGGCGTGGCACTTCTTTGGTGGCCTCCAAGATGAAGGTATAGGCGCCCGGTGTGCCCAGCTTTAGCAAGCGGAACTGCCGGTTGTCGACCATGGCATAGCTCGACAGTTCTTTCAGGTCGCGGCACAGCAGGGTCAAATGGTGCTTGTCATCCACTCCTCGTATGCGCCGCAGCAGGTCGGCGGCGGCCTTGTCGTCCAGGTGGCAGGCGAGTGCATAGCTGGAGTCCGTTGGCACCGCTACCACGCCCCCCTTGCCCAGCAGTTGAACGGCCTGCTTGAGCAAACGGGGTTGAGGGTTATCGGGATGTACTTGTAGAAATTGGGCCATGGGGAAGCTTATGCCATTTTCAGCGCGTCAGGGCGGTGGCGCTTTGGTTTCTCGCACGCTGAGCCAAGCGCCGCCACCGCCGCACACTGCAATCACCAGCATGCCCCAGAACGCGATGTGGTCAGGCACATGGTTGAACACCAGCCACCCTAACACCATCGTGACGCCGATGTGTCCGTACAGGTAGGGCGTCAACGTCGCCGCTGGCGCTCGGGTGTAAGCCATCGTCAGGCAAAAATGCCCCACCGCGCCTGTGACGCCCATCAACAACATGCGCAGCCACAAACTGACATCGTCGACCGAGGCCCACACAAATGGCAGCACTAAGGTGGCGATCAGGGTACCCACCCAGCCGGTGTAAAAGTGGGTGGTGGATGGGTTTTCGGTGCGGGCCATGGCACTGGTGAGCAGTTGAAACCCGGTGTTGAAACCCACCACCAAGAGGGGCATCAGCCAAGCCCAGGTGAACGAAGCGCCACCGGGTTGAATGATCATCACCACGCCGATGAATCCGCCAGCCACCAGCACCCACCGCAATGGAGAGACGTGTTCGTTCATGTAACGGTTGGCCACCAAGGTCATCACCAGCGGGGTGATCATCACGATCGCGGCGAACTCGCCCACGGGTACATAGCGCAAACTGAAAAAGGCCACCAAACTGCTGCACAACAACAGCACACCGCGCATGGCATGCAAGCCAGGGTGCTGCGTGCGCCACAGTGCGCGCCCCTGGGCTGGCCACAAGATGGCCGTGCTGATCAGCGCTTGGATGGCGTAACGCACCCATATGGCCATCAAGATCGGCACGGCACCGACAACGGTTTTGGTGGTCGTGTCCAACACACCAAAACAGCAAGCTGCAAACAGCACCAAACCGATGGCTGACAGGGGTTGGTGGGTGCGTCGGTCGATGCGTTGAACAGGGGTGACCGCGCCGCGTTGCTCGGCTTGAGGGTCCGGGTCGCTCACTGGATGCGGTGCTCCAGCAGTTCCCACACCGGCGTGAGTTGGGCGGGCAAGAAAGGCAGTTGGCCCAAGTCGGTGTGGGATTCTTCCGGGCTGTGAAAATCGCTGCCCCGAGACGCCAACAACCCCATGTCTTTGGCGAAATCGGCATATTCGGTGTACTCGGACACCGTGTGGCTGCCCGTGACCACCTCAACACCCAGTCCACCGTGGTTTTTGAACTCGGTGAACAAGGCGTATTCTTCAGTGGCATTGAACTTGTATCGGCCAGGATGGGCCACCACGGCTATGCCACCGGCCTGGGTGATCCAGCGCACGGCGTCACCCAGTGCGGCCCACCGGTGCGGCACGTAACCTGGTTTACCTTCGATCAGGTACTTTCGGAACACTTCCGCCGTGTCTTTGCACACACCCGATTCGACCAAATGGCGCGCGAAATGGGTGCGTGACACCAAATCCGGGTTGCCAACGTATTTCAATGCGCCTTCGTAGGCGTTGGGGATGCCCACTTTGGCAAGTTGGTCCGCCATTTCTTGCGCGCGCAAGTCGCGACCACCACGGGTAGCCTGCAGGCCTTGCGCCAGTTGCGCATCGTCTGCGTCAAAGCCCAAGCCCACAATGTGGACGGTCTCGTTGGCAAAGGTGACGGAAATTTCCACCCCTGTGAGGTAACGCATCCCACACGCCTTGGCTGCCGCTGCGGCGCGTTGCTGGCCACCGATCTCGTCGTGATCAGTCAAGGCCCACAACTCGACCCCGTGGGCTGCCGCGCGTTGTGCGAGCGCCTCCGGTGTCAGGGTGCCATCGGAAACCACAGAGTGGCAGTGGAGGTCGGCGTTGAGTATCTTTGTCACCGGTCCATTTTAGTCCGCGTGGCTTGCGTTTGCATGTCAGCCGCGTTACTGCCCCGCTTGTAAAGTCTGTGTTTGGCTGCATCTTCTGGCCAGATACACAGCCCCTGAGGGGCGAAGAGGGAGGAAACATGGACGACCAAGACTTGGCAGACCTGAGGTTTGCCGTCAGTTTGCTGGAGAACCCCAGCGTGGGGGCCAAGATTGCCAACGCGGTAGGCAGCCCCCTGGAAAAAGCCATGGCCATGTTGCCCGACAAGGCGCATGCTGCCATCGGTTCTGCGGTGCAAAAGGCCGTTCATGCCGCGCTCAAACTGGCGCTCAAAACCCTGCGTGGCAAGCCTGCGCACAAGGGGGGGCATCCACCAGCCTCTGCCGATTGGTGGCATTTGGCCGCGTCAGCGGCCACCGGTGGCGTGGGTGGTGCCTGGGGCTTGGCGGCGCTGGCAGTGGAGCTGCCTCTGACAACCAGCTTGATCTTGCGCTCCATTGCCGATGTGGCCCGCAGCGAGGGGGCCGACCTGCAGGACGTGCAAACCCAGTTGGAATGTGTGCAGGTGCTGGCGTTTGGCGGCCCTTCGCGCAGCGATGATGGCACCGACGTTGGCTACTTCGTGGCCAGAGAGGCGCTGGCCAAAGCGGTGGCCGATGCAGCGGCACACATTGCGCGTCATGGTGTGCAACAAGAGGCAGCGCCCGCGCTGCTGCGCTTGGTATTGCAGGTGGCGCAGCGCTATTCCATCACCGTCACCGAAAAAGCCGCAGCCCAACTGGTGCCGTTGATCGGCGCTGCGGGCGGGGCGGTGGTCAACACCGTGTTCATGGACCACTTCCAGGGCGTGGCGCGTGGGCATTTCATCTTGCGGCGGCTGGAAGCTCGGCATGGCCTGCAAGCGGTTCAGCAGCAGTACCTCCGCGTTCAGGCCGAGGGCTCAAAACGGCCGGGTTTGGGCCAACGGCATGGCTCCAATTTGCTATCTAAAGAATAGCTAGATATCCAGTGTGGACATGCCGAAATGGCACTTTTAATTTCTGGCGTGTGAGAAGTGGTATTTCTCCACGCCATCGATGTGGCTCAGCTCATGGCTCAGCGACGTGAGTGTGGCGCCTTTGCGTTGGCCATGGGCGACCGCCACAAACCGCCATTCTTCGCTCCCGTTGTCGAACTGGATCGAGAACGAGCCACCTGCAATGTCGTAACCCCGTTCATGTGCCACCTGGCGGAGCAGGGCCTCATCAGGTTTGATGCCTTTTTTGAAGCTCATGGACACCGCGATGGCTGGGCGCGAGGGCAGCCAGCTTTCCAGCCTGGAGATCCACATCATGCACAGCAGTGACAAGGCTGACAGCATCACTGCGGTGGCGTACAGCTCCACCCCCCAAATGATGCCGATGACCGACGTGACCCAGATTGACGCAGACGTGGTCAGGCCGCTGATGTTGAGGCCATCTTTCATGATGATGCCCGCGCACAGAAAGCCAACGCCCGTCACGATGCCCTGAATCACCCGCGTGGGGTCGGGTGCCAAGACCGAGCCCACCTTTTGGCTCATGTACCAAAACTCTGGGTGGCCCGACACCATGGTGAGAGCCGCCGAGGCCATGCACACAAGCCCGTAGGTGCGCATGCCCGCCGCGCGCCCGTGGTAAGACCGCTCATAGCCCACCACAAACCCCAGCGCCAAAGCGCCCAGCAAGTTGAGTGTGACGATCAAATTGGCCCGCAGGCTGGCTTCGGTCAGCTGATCGGTGAACCACCTGTAGATGATGTCTTCCATGGTGGGCGAGGCTCAGTCGACTTTGGCGCCTGAGGCCAAGACCACTTTTTCGTACTTTGCCAATTGGCCTTTCATGAAGGCACCGAATGCCTCTGCCGAGGTGGGCACAGGCTCTGCCATCAGGCTGGCAAATTTGGCTTTGGTTTCAGGCGCTTTCAATGCGGTGACAAACGCCTGGTTCAACCGTGTCACCACCTCTGGTGGTGTTGCTGCAGGCGCGACCAGGCCCCACCACGTGTCCACCTCAAAGCCAGGCAGCATTTCGGCAATGGCTGGCACCTCGGGCAGCACATCGCTGCGCTTGGCGGTGGTCACGGCCAACGCTTTGAGTTTGCCGGCGCGGATGTTGGGGGCTGCCGTAGCGAGGTTGTCCACGTTGAAATCCACTTGCCCAGACAGCAGGGCAAGCTGGGCTGGATTGCCCCCGTTGTAAGGAATATGAACGATGAACACGCCTGCCTGTGCCTTGAACATTTCTCCTGCCAAGTGGCCTGCGCTGCCATTGCCACCACTGCCGTAATTGAGTTTGCCTGGATGGGCTTTGGCGTAAGCCATCAAATCCTTCAAGCTGTTGATGTTCAAGCGCTTGGCGGTGTCAGCGTTCATGACCAACACGTTGGGCACCCGCAGGATTTGCGTGATGGGGGAAAAGTCAGTGCCTGCGTTGTAGGGCATCTTGGCGTACAACCACGGGTTCACCGCATGTGTGGCCGTGGCTGCGATGCCGATGGTGTAGCCATCCGGCGCCGCCTTGGCGACCACGTCTGCACCAATGTTGCCGCCGCCACCGGGGCGGTTTTCGATGATCACGGTCCCCAGGCTGTCTTTGACCCGTTCGGCCAACAGCCGTGCCGTCACGTCTATCGGACCACCTGCCGCGTAGGGCACGATCAAGCGGATGGGTTTGGTGGGCTGCGCCCAGCTGGGGCTGGCAGCCACCAGGCTGGTGGCACTCAAAAGCAGGGTTCGGCGTTGCATGTGGATTTCCGTGGTGAACTACAAACTGACAGGTTTACAGGCCATCTGGGTCGAGGGCCTTCGGGTTTGTGAAGGGACTCAGCCTTTGGCCTTGTCCGCTTCGGTGGTGAAAGCATCCGCAAAAAATGCCTCTGCGGGCAGTTGACCACGCGTGGTGTAGTCGGCCAATGCAGACTCCACCACGATGGGGGCACCACAGGCATACACCTCGTGGCCCGACAGGTCAGGGGTGTCTTCCAACACGGCTTGGTGCACAAAGCCTGTGCGGCCGGTCCACTGGTCCTCTGGCAGGGCATGGGAGATCACGGGCACATAGCGCAAGTTCGGCATGACCGTGAGTTGGTGTTGAACCCAGTCGCTCAGGTACAAATCAGCAGGGCGCCTGCCGCCCCAATACAGGGTGGTTGGCCGTGTGATGCCCTTGTGCTGCATGTGTTCGATCACTGCTTTGATCGGTGCAAAGCCTGTGCCTGATGCCAGCAACACGATGGGTTTGTCGCTGTCTTCGCGCAAAAAGAAGCTGCCGTAAGGCCCTTCAATGCGGAGGATTTCTTTTTCCTTCATCGCGCCAAACACATGGTCAGTGAATTTGCCGCCGGGCATGTGGCGGATGTGCAATTCGATGCTGGCGGGGGCTTGCGTCAGCGTGTGGGGGGCGCTGGCCATGGAGTAGCTGCGTCGCGCACCGTCGCGCAACAAGAATTCAACGTACTGACCCGCGTGGTATTGGAAGCTGTCATTGGCGGGCAGTTGCAGGCGAATGACCATCACGTCGTCTGATTTCTTGTCCATGGACAAGACGCGAGAGGGCATTTTCTTGATCGGAAAAGCCCCTGCGTCGGTCACCTGACGAGACTCTAAAACAACGGGTGTTTGCGCCACGGCACAACAGGTCAGCACATAGCCATTGGCTTCCTCTTCGGCGCTCAGCGCTTTGGATTGGTGGGCACCGTGAACCACCGTACCGTCCAGCTTCTTGCACTTGCAAGAACCACAAGCGCCATCTTTGCAGCCATAGGGCAGGCCTATCCCCTGGCGTATGCCTGCCGCCAGGATGGTTTCGCCAGGATCAGTTTCGAAGCTGCGGCCACTGGGTTGAACGGTGATTTGAAAAGGCATGTTGTGGTTATCCTCGGGACATTTCTTCTTCACAGGTTGACCATTTTGCCTTCAAACCAAAGCCCACTCGGGGCCTTGCCCGCCCGCTTCAGACGTCCCCGGGTCTTGATCGTCGGGTGTGGCGATGTGGGGCAGCGCATGGTGCCCTGGCTGAAGGGGCGCGTGCGGGTCATGGCCTTGACATCCTCCGCTGACCGGGTGCCTCTGTTCCGCCAGCATGGCATCGTTCCACTGATCGGAAACTTGGACCAGCCGCACAGTTTGGGGCGGCTCGCAAGCTTGGCGCACCGTGTGGTTCACCTGGCGCCGCCTGCCAATGAGGAGGGGTCTGTGCTTGACCACCGAACGCGTGCATTGATCCGGGCTCTGAGGCTGGGTACACGTCCTGACGCCCTGGTTTACGGCTCCACCAGCGGTGTGTACGGTGATTGCGCTGGCGCCTGGGTGTCGGAATCGCGAGCGCTGGCCCCCACCACGGCAAGGGCCAGGCGCCGTGTCGATGCTGAAGACCAGTTACGCACATGGGGCCGGGCGACGCTGGGCCGGGCCAATGTGCTGCGCATCCCTGGCATTTACGCGCCTGACCGCGCCGAGGGGATGCCCATTGCGCGTTTGCGCCAGGGTACACCTGTCTTGGTGGCCGAGGAAGACGTTTACACCAACCACATCCATGCTGACGACTTGGCCCGGGCCTGTGTCGCAGCACTGTGGCGTGGTCGGCCACAACGGGTCTACAACGTGAACGACGATTCAGTGCTCAAGATGGGAGACTATTTTGATCTGGCAGCGGATCTGTTTGGCCTTTCCCGGCCACCGCGGCTCACCCGAGCACAGGCCACGGCAGAGATCTCAGCGTTGCGCATGAGTTTCATGAGTGAGTCTCGTCGCATGGACAATAATCGTCTGAAACGTGAATTGCGTGTCCAGTTGAACCATTCGTCTGTACACAGCGGTCTGGTGTCAACACCCTGTTCCGATGAGTAACCCTTGTCTGGAGTCAGGGAATCTGCGGCTTTTGAGTCTCTTGTAGGCGGCGAAGGCTACACTGAAACCGTTTCAGGCAAGCCGATTGCGTCTGCATGACAGTCGACGGTTTGTCTGAACCAACGACCTGTTCGCGTTCCGGTTGTTCAGCATGACTGGACAGCATCTAAAGACAGTAGACCATTCAACATCGTGGATTCACCTTTGCACAATCCCACCGTCGATTTGCGCATGCTGCGCCTTGAAAACGCGCGCATGTTGCTGGAGCAGTCCGGTAATCGTTTACTGGAAAAGGCCACGTCAAGCGCGGAGATGCTTCAGACACTGATCGATGGCCTGTGTGACCTGTCTCAGCGTGATGCCCTGACAGGTTTGGCCAATCGCCGTTATTTCGCCAGTGTGCTGGACCGAGAGATCGACCGGGTTGCCCGTTCAGGCGAGTCGGCACTGTTGCTGATGGTAGACATTGACCTGTTCAAACGTGTCAACGATACCCATGGACACGCTGCGGGCGACACGGTGATCAAAACCGTGGGGCAACGTTTGCTGCAATGTGTGCGCCCGATGGACACGGTGGCGCGTTACGGTGGTGAAGAATTCGCCATCGTGTTGCCAGATTGCCCGGACTCTTTTGCGCACATCGTGACGGAGCGGATCCGCTTGTCCATTGAGCGTGAGCCGATCTCTATCTCACCGGGATTGGACGTTTCGGCCACCATCAGCATTGGTGGCGCGTTTGCCCCGGGCTGGATCAGGTCCTCATCCGCCCTGTGGATCGAGCGGGCTGATTTGCAGCTCTACAGCGCGAAAACGATGGGACGCAACCGTACCAATTTAGAGCAAACATCGTCGAGTACGGTGTCTGCAGAAGAAAAAACGCTGCTTTTTGGCAATCTCGGAGATGATTTCCCGGATGTTCTGGACAATCAACTGTCTGACCATGGTCTGGCCCAAGGATAAGCAATGAACCAGACAACTACAAACCCCTCCAAAGTTGCCGCTCCGCGCCGAGAAGCCAAAGTCATTGCCGTGACCAGCGGCAAGGGTGGTGTGGGCAAAACCTTTGTGTCAGCCAACATGGCTGCAGCGCTGGCCAAACGAAACCTGCGCGTGCTGGTGTTGGACGCTGATTTGGGTCTGGCCAACCTCGACGTGGTCCTGAACCTGTACCCCAATACCACCATGCATGACG
>CAZHDP010000073.1:0-10519 GCA_964531605.1 uncultured Burkholderiaceae bacterium
ATGTGTCGCACCGCTACCCCAAGATGTATGTGGTGCGGCCGCAGTTTTTTGTGCCCCTGATCACGCTGCTGCGCAATGCGGCTTTGAACTCGATGAAGTACAAGTCCGAGCTGGCGCTGGTGCGCTCGCAGAACGTGGACATCACCAAGTTCGAGACCCAGCTCGACGAATTCAAGACCGCGTTTGGGCGCAATTGGCGCTTGGCCTCTGAGGGCTTTGAAGAAGCCGTCAAGCGCATCGACGAAGCGATCAGGGATCTTGAAAAAACCAAGGAAGCGCTGCACAAGTCAGCGAACAATTTGCGACTCGCCAACGACAAGGCCGACGACCTGACGATCAAAAAGCTCACACGGGGCAACCCCACGATGGCGGCCAAGTTTGCTGAATTGAAAAACAGTTAAGACACCCCACCCTGGAGCCCCCACGCACCCAGCTTTGAAATTGCACTGTGCACCCCAGATGTGCCCGCCGCTGTACTTCATCACGGCCAAGCGCGAAGCGTGAACACGGGCATGAACACGAGTGTCAAGGAGGGCGCTCAAACATTGGCCGAATCCGCTTCCGCCTCGGGCCACAGTTGCGGGAACATGAATCGCAGCGCGTGCTGGGGCAATCCAAATCGCACCTTGCCTTGCGGCGAATCGGATTTGAGCAGGCCACGCTTGACCAGTGCGCCCAGCGCATCGGTGGCGCCACGGTCGCTCATGCCGAGCATGGCTTTGAAGTCGCCACGCGGCATGTCTTCGCCACTTAAAAACAAGTAGTGCAGGCCGCGCAGCGCCTCTTGGCGCACGCCTTGTTTGAGCACGGTGGCTTCAAAAACCAGGCAGGCTTCGATGCGGGATTTGATGGCCTCAAAGTCCAGCAGGCCGGACATGAAGCGAACTTGGTCCAGGCAGGTGTCTAGCACGTAGTCCCCCCAGGCAATGAGGGCTTGCTCGCTCAGGTTGCCACGCCCGTCCAAATCGCCGCGGCGCAGGCTGTCGGCGTCGGCCAAGAGCGCGTAGTAGCGCTCGGTGCTGCGGGCAAAGCCGCGCAAGGGCGACCATAGCCCGCCGGTGTAGCCTTGTGCCGTGAGCCAGGTGTGGGTGTGCAGTCGCATCACGCGGCCATTGCCATCCACAAAGGGGTGAACCCAACCCAGCCGCTGGTGCGCGCAGGCGAGCGCCACCAAGGCTGCCTCGCCACGGCGCACGCCTCCGTAAAAGGCCCCCCAGCGCTGTAAAAACACCGGCACGCTGGCGTGTGACGGTGCCACATGCTGGCCGACGCGCACGTCGCGCTGGCGCAGTTCACCTGGGGCGATGGCTTCTTGCTCTGGCGTGAGCAAGTCAGCGGCAGGCAAGCGGGCAAACAAAGCGCGGTGGATGTCTTGCAGCGCAGCGGGGGTATACAAGTTGGCAGCGCCTTCGGGCCCGGTATGGCGCTGCTCAAGTGCCTGCTCGGCTTCAATGTGGGCGATGGCCAGACGCTGTTTGGCGGCCAAGGTGGCGTCTTGGGAAAAGTCTTGTCGCAGCGCTTGGTCGATTTCGTGCGGGCGGGTGTGCTGCCCCTCGATGCGGTTGGTGTAGTACGAGTTCATGTTGCGCAGCAGGCTGCGCAGTTCCGGTGGCACACGGGTGCCAGCCAGTGTTGTGGCCAGCCGGGACAGGTCATGCGCCTTGGCCAGCAGGGGCTCCATGCGGGCGTCGGCTGGCAGCAAGGGTTCGAACTGGTGGACTTCGGTGTACATCCATCTATTTTGCCAAGATTAAAACATTTGTAAATAATTGATTTGAATTGAATTTATTTGTATTTTGCCTAGATTTTTGCCAAGTATTTTTGACATAAATTGAAGGTGAAATCCACTGACGGGATGGTCATCAGCCCCGCATGGGCGTCAATTGGTAACATGCCTTGGCTACCGTTCACCATACCGCCCACACCCTGGGCTCACAAGCAAGGAGACAAGCCATGTTCAGTCACGTCATGCTCGGCGTCAACGATCTCGAAGCGTCCAGAAAGTATTACGACGCCCTGTTGGCCACCATCGGCATTGCGCCCGGTATCGCCAACAAAAACCGTTATTTCTACCGCAGCCCCACGGGCTCGTTCAGCATCACCACGCCCATCAACGGCGAGCCCGCCACGCATGGCAATGGCAGCACCATCGGGTTCAACATGGCGTCGCCTGAGCAGGCTGATGCCTTCCACGCGGCAGGCATCACCAATGGCGGCGTGACCTGCGAAGACCCACCCGGCTGGCGTGAAGGCTCGGTGGGTAAGCTGTACCTGGCCTACGTGCGCGACCCCGACGGCAACAAGCTCTGCGCTTTGCACCGTCCGGCCAAGTAAAAGCCCTTTCACCGGGCATCAAGCTGGAGGCAGGTAATCGTCCAGCAACGTTTGCACCGCCTCGGCTTGCAGTTGGTCGCGGCGGCGTTTGAGTGCGTCGCGTTCGGGTTGCTGTGCCAGCCAGCGTTTGAACGCCACAAAGCTGGTGGGGTGCACCGTGTTCATGCGTGCCATGGTGCCGTTGGTGGCCACGATCACTGCTGAAAACCCCGGCGAGTCCAGCAGCACATGGGCACGGCGTGCTTGTGCGACCCAAAAGTCTTCGTCCGCATCGCTCAGTTTGATGGGGTGCGGGTCGCTCTCAGCGCGTTCTCGCCGAATGATGTCGACTTCAAAGCCGTCTTTGTTGACGGCGGTGTACTGCTGGCTTTTGCGGATGCGAAACGAGCTGTCGACTTTTCTCAACACGCCCAACATCGAGCTGTCGACCTTGGCCAGTTGTGTCGAAAACAAGAGGCGTTTGCGCGTGTCCCACAGCAAATCAATGTCCCGTGTTGCCAAGGCTTCCCCATCGAGTCGCACACCCGCTGCGGCTTCATAGGCATACAAGGCGTGGGTGCCGACCACCCGAAAGTGTGGGCTGAGTTGTGTGTTGGCCAGCCGCGCCAACAGGGCCACCACCAAGGGGTCGACACGGCCCACGCGCAGGGCGCGGTTCAGGCGACGGTGCTGGTCCAGCGCGGTTTTGAGGCCAGATACGCGCTCTGCACTGGCGAGTTTGCGCTGGGTGAACCTCTCGTAGATGGCCTCTGTGTCGGGGCTGCGTGCCCCGAGGCTGGTTTCTGCCCCGGCCGGGGTGGTGCGGACCAGGTATTTGGCATCGGGTGCACTTGGTGGGCCAGCATGCCAGTACATTCCACCTCGCACTTGTGATGCTTCTTCTTGGGCCTCTTCGAGTGCTTCAAAGGTGGCAACCGCATCGATGTATTGACGGGCAATGGCAGGGCTTATTTCCAGCATTTCGGTATGCTAAATGATTTTCAATATTCATGCCGTAAATTATTTAATATCAATAACTTATGTGAATTTTTTTGTATTTTATGTGTTGCCAAATCATGGATGCAGCGATACTCAGGTTTTGTGCCATCACCATGATGGTGGACGTTCTTTCTGACAAAGGTCTTTCTTGAATTCAGCCCCAGCCAGCCTGTTCGACGAGGCGTACTACCAACGCTATTACTTCGACAAAAAAACCAGCGTGGTGGACCCGCAGCATGCGGCGCGGCTGGGGGCGTTTGTGTGCAGTTACCTGCAGTACCTGCGTGTGCCGGTGAGCCGTGTGTTGGACGTGGGCTGCGGCATAGGGCTGTGGCGCGGGGTGATGGCCCAGCACTTTCCGCAGGCACAGTTCCAAGGCGTGGAGTTGAGTGCCTACCTTTGTGAGCGCTATGGCTGGGCACCAGGTTCGGTGGTGAACTACCAAGCCAAAGCACCGTTTGATGTGGTGATCTGCCAGGGCGTGTTGCCCTACCTGTCGGCCGATGACCTGCAGCTTGCGCTGCGCAACCTGGGCCGCTTGTGTTGTGGCGCCTTGTATGTGGAAGCTGTGGCGCGTGAAGACTTTGAGCGCGACACGGTGGACGAGGCGCTTACCGACCCGCGTTTGTTTCAGCACCCAGCCGCGGCATACCGGCGCGGGCTGGCGGCGCACTTCATTGAACTGGGTGGCGGCCTGTGGCTGAGTCGGCGTGCGCAGGTGCCGTTGTACGCCCTTGAAGGCCTGGGGGATCGGACTTGAGCGCCGATCAAGTCCAGCACACGGTGTCCAACGGGGTCGTCTTGCCCCACGCCGTGTCGCGCCTGCGCACCGCTCGCCTGGCCCGCAGCACCAAGCCATTTTTGGCGCGTGGTGGCTCCAAGCAGGCGCGTTGCGACGGCTGCCGATTGGTGCTGCGCAACTGCCTGTGTGCGTGGCGACCTGATGTGCCCGTCAGCGTGGGCATGTGCCTGATCATGGCGGATGCTGAGCCGCTCAAGCCCAGCAACACCGGCTGGCTGATTGCTGATCTGGTACCCGACACCTTTGCTTTTGGCTGGGCCCGCACCGAGGTGGACCCCGGCTTGCTCGCGCTGCTGGCTGACCCGCAGTGGCAGCCGTACGTGGTGTTCCCAGGTGAGTTTGTGGACGCGCACCGGGTGGTGACACAGGTGATGCCCGCACCCCTGGGCGACCCGGCAGCCCCGCCGAAGCGACCGTTGTTCGTGTTGCTCGATGCCACCTGGCCCGAAGCCCGCAAGATGTTCCGCAAAAGCCCTTACCTGAACCCCTTGCCGGTGCTCAGCTTGCAACCGGGGCAGTTGTCGCGCTACCGGCTGCGACGCTCCAAGCGCGACGATCACTTTTGCACCGCGGAAGTGGCCGCGCTGTGCCTGGATTTGGCCGGTGAGGCCCATGCGGCCCAGGTGCTGGACGCCTACCTTGACGTGTTCACCCACCACTACCTGCAGGCCAAGCACCAGCAGCCGCCAGACCTCATGGGGGGTGCCCATGCGGCGTTGCGCGAGTTGGGTGGCACGCCCGCCACGTGAGGCGTTTGAACCCGTCCATATTTCCTCCACATTTGTCCACGACAGTTGTTCCATGTTCGAAACCCATGGAGACGTCATGAACAAGCCGCTGTCTTTACTTTCTTTCGCAGGGCGCTGCTGGGGCGCTGGCGTGTTGTCTGCATTGCTGGTCGCCTGTGGTGGCGGTGGCTCAGACACCATGAGTGGCGCTGCTGAACGCTTGCCCGCACCACCACCCCCCGCTGTGGTCGCGCCTGTGCCACCACCACCCGTCACGCCGCCTGCGCCACCTGTACCGCCCGCCGTCAATGTCACGGCTCTGCGTGAGCGTGTCGGGCAGTTGATTTTTTCGGACCCCAATTTGTCAGAGCCGCGTGGTACAGCATGCGTGGCCTGCCACCAACCCAACCGTGGTTTTGCGGGCAACAATGGCTCGCGCATTGGTGTGCCCTTGGGCAGTTTGGGCAAGCTGGGTTTGCGCAACGCGATGACCAATGCCTACGGTGGCTTTGTCCCTGGCTTCGGCTTCCGGGTCGAGGCCGGTGTGCTCGAAGCGGTGGGTGGGCACTTTTGGGATGGTCGCGCCGACACCTTGGCGCTGCAAGCCTTGGGACCGTTTTTGAACCCCGCTGAGATGAACAACCCCAACGGCAAGGCGGTGGTCGACAAGATTGCCGCGTCCAACTACGCCAACCTGTTCAGGCAGGCGTTTGGTGACAACGTGTTTGCCAACCCCGACACTGCGTACACCCAGGTGGGTGTGGCGATAGAAGCGTTCGAGCGCTCTACCGTGCTGCAAAGCTTCAGCTCCAAATTCGATGCCATGGTGCAAGGCAAAGCCACGTTCACGCCCGCCGAGTCGCGCGGCATGGTGCTGTTTCAAGACCCCAACCGTGCCAACTGCGCGGGCTGCCACACCATGAACGCCACCAGCGGCAAGCCGCAAGACTCGCTGTTCAGCGATTTCAGCTATTACGCGACAGGCATTCCCCGCAACCCCGACATTCCTGCCAACGCAGACCCTGCGTTTTTTGACCTCGGCCTGTGCGGGCCGAACCGCGACAAGCCGGTGTTGCCGGCCGATGCGCCCGCGGGCAGCAGTGTGGAATCGTTCTGTGGCAAGTTCCGCATGCCGACCTTGCGCAACGTGGCCGAGCGTCCGATGTACATGCACAACGGTGTGTTCCGTGACTTGCGCGAAGTGGTGCGCTTTTATGCCACCCGCAACAGTGCGCCCCGCGCCTGGTATGGCCCCGCAGGCATCCCCAACGACTTGCCCACTGCTTACCAGGGCAACCTGGAAGTGACCAAAGCCCCGTTCAACCGCCGTCGCAACGACGGACCGGTGCTCAACGACGCCGAGATCGACGATGTGCTCGCGTTTTTACGCACGCTCAGCGATGGCTTCACCGCGCCCTGAGCGCCGCCGCGAACGGCGTGGTTCAACGGTCTGCTCATAATTGCGCATGCAGCAGACCCGTTCGCAACGTTCCTCCTCGCGACAGCCTTTTCCGCAGCGGCTCAAACTCGTCCACCAACTGTCCTTGCTGCTGCTGGGGGTGGTGTTGGTGGCGATGGCGGGTGTGGGCGGCGTGGTCGCTTGGAACCTGCGCAGTGGCTTCAGCGACTACATGCGCGCACGCGACGAGGCGCAGCTCGATCGCTTCATGCATGTCGTAGAACACCGGGCCGCGGCTGATCCGTCGATGGCCTGGTTGCGGGGTTCGCGCGAGGCGATGCAGCGGCTCATGGCCGACTTTGACCGCAGTGAAGGGTTTGAACGACCGGAACCTGCCAACCGACCCGGCCGTCCACCACGCCCAGGTCGCCCACCGCCAGACAGGCTGGACCCGCCTGACCGCCCAGGATTCGCAGGCGACCCCGATGGCCCGCCACCGCCGCGCCCTGACAAGCCTCCGCCCGGCAATGGCATTGCGGGCCGCGTGCTGATTTTGGACTTGGACGGGCAGTGGTTGGCCGGACGCGAACAGCCCCGGGGTGCGCCGTTTTTGCAGCGGGCCGTGAAAGTGCGCGGTGTTGAAGTCGCCATGATCAGGCTGACCCAAGAGCGTGAGCCCCAGGGGGTCGACGCACGCTTTTTGCAGCGCCAATACGGCGGCCTGGGGGTCGCCCTGGGCGTGACGCTGGTGCTGTCGCTGCTGTTGGCCTGGTGGGCGGCGAGGCGGTGGATACGGCCTTTGCAAGAGCTGCAGCACGCCGCACGCCGCATGGCTGAGGGCGAGTTGGGCTTTCAAATGTCAACGCTGCAACCGGGGCAAGGTTCGCATGAAATCGTGGGCCTGATCGACGATGTCAACAGCATGTCCAAAGCGCTGGCCAAGCTTGAATCCACCCGCCGGGTGTGGATCGCGTCCATCTCGCATGAGTTGCGTACCCCGCTGGCGGTGTTGCGCGGCGAGATCGAATCCATCGAGGACGGTGCCCGGCAGCCCACGCCTGAAGTCATGGCCAGCTTGCGTGACGAGGTCATGCAGCTCACGCGCTTGGTGAATGACATGCACACCCTGTCAATGGCCGAAATGGGTGAGCTGCACTGCGAGTTTGCGCCGGGCGACGCCAATGCGTTGATCCAACGTGTTGCGCATCGTTTCGAGGCACGTGCTGCGCGCGGTGGTTTGCGCCTGAAGCTGCTGCCGCCTGACGATGAGACCTTGCCCGTGAGCTGGGACTTTGGCCGCATCGAGCAGTTGCTGACCAACCTGTTGGAAAACAGCCTGCGTTACACCACGGCACCCGGCCGTGTGATCGTGGCTTGGCAGCGCCAAGACACCCTGGTGGTGTTGACGGTGGAAGACTCGGCCCCTGGGGTGTCGCCCCATCAGTTGCCCCTGTTGTTTGAACCCTTGTTTCGGGCGGATGCGGCCCGAGGGCGGCGCACCCAAGGTCATGGCGCCACGGTCAAGGACGGCAGTGGTTTGGGCTTGTCAATTGCCCAGGCCATTGTGAAAGCCCACCACGGCAGCATCACGGCCACTGCCAGTGCGCTGGGGGGCTTGGCAGTGCAGGTGCGTTTGCCCTTGTCGGGTTTGGCGGCCAAGGCATGAGTGCAGAGACCCTCAGCACAGACCGCATCCTCATTGTGGAGGACGACGCCAAGATTGCGGACATGGTCGCCAACTACCTGCACATGCACGGCTTTGCGACCCAGACCGTGGCAGACGGGGCGCTCGCCGTGGAGGTGATCCGTGCATCGGCTTTGCCTGACGCGCAGACCCCGGCGTTCGCGCTGGTGTTGCTGGACCTGATGCTGCCGGGTCTGGACGGCTTGGCCGTGTGCCGTGCGGTGCGCACGTTTTCTGCGGTGCCCATCATCATGGTCACGGCCAGGGTGGATGAGGTCGACCGTTTGCTGGGTCTCGATACCGGCGCTGACGACTACATTTGCAAGCCGTTCAGCCCGCGCGAGGTGGTGGCACGTGTCAAAGCGTTGCTGCGCCGTTCGCAGCAACGCGTGGTCATGCCGGAGGCTGCTGTGCCTGCATTCACGGTGGACGAGGCTGGTCAGCGGGTGTTGTGGGATGGCCTGCCTCTGGCCTTGACCCCCGTGGAGTTTCGGTTGTTTCGTTTGTTGCTCTCGCGCCCAGGTCATGTGTGGCGCCGTGCCCGCTTGCTGGACGAGGTGCACCAAGACTTCCGCGATGTGAGCGACCGCGCAGTGGACAGTCACATCAAGAACCTGCGTCGCAAGATCGACCACGCTTGCCCTGCGCTGGCCGCCCAAGGGCAGGGCATCACGTCGGTCTATGGGATGGGTTACCGGTTTGATTGCATTCAAAAAAGTCATTAATCGTTTGCATTAATGGTTGTTAATCGCTGATCAAGTATCAAATACAGTAGGGGCATGGACAAACGCCATGCTTCTACCTCTGCCGCAGCACCCCGTGCCGTCTTGTTTGACGCGTATGGCACGCTGTTCGACGTGTACAGCGTGGCCCTGCTCGCAGAGCAGCTGTTCCCTGGGCATGGCCAGGCCTTGAGCGTGCTGTGGCGCGACAAGCAGATCGAGTACACCCGCTTGGTGAGCACCTGCAACCACGGTGCGCATTACCAGCCGTTTTGGCAATTGACCCGCTCGGCGTTGGTGTTTGCTATCAAAAAAATAGCTCTAAATGACCGTCAATACAGCGGGAGAGCCAATTTACATGCTGATTCGGACGCCGAAATGACCACGAAGGTGGACGCGCTGATGAACCAGTACCGCCACCTGAGCGCCTTCCCCGAAAACCGTGATGTGCTGCGTGCCCTGAAAGCGCAGGGCATCGTCACCGGCATCCTCTCCAATGGCGACCCAGACATGCTGGGCATCGCCGTGCGCAGTGCCGGGCTCGATGGTTTGCTGGACCACGTGCTCAGCGTGGACTGCGTTCGCCAGTACAAAACCCACCCTGAGGCGTACGGTGTGGGCCCCAAAGCATTGGGCGTGGACGCCAAGCAGATTTTGTTTGTCAGCAGCAACGCCTGGGACGCGCTCGGTGCCACTTGGTTTGGCTACTCCACCTTGTGGGTGAACCGCCAAAACCAACCCTTTGAAGAGCTGGGCACGCCACCCACCCACACGGGCAGCAGCTTGCGCGACGTGCTGCGGGTGCTGGCCTTGGCCCCTGAGCAGGGTGCAGCGCACCCGGTGACCGCATGACCGCGCTGGACATCCTGATGATCGTGGCGGGCGGCTTTGCTGCGGGTGCGGCCAATTCGGTCGCGGGTGGGGGCACGTTTTTTTCATTCCCGGCTTTGATGGCCGCTGGTGTGCCGCCAGTGGTGGCCAACGCCAGCAACTCCGTGGCCTTGTGGCCGGGCAGTTTGACGGCAGCTTGGGCCTACAAAAGCGAGCTGGCCCGCTTCAAGCAGTACCTGTGGCCCATGGGTTTGGCGTCGCTGGTGGGCGGGGTGGTCGGAGGCTTGCTGCTGCTGGCGGCCGGTGACGCCCGGTTTTCAGCGCTGATCCCCTGGCTGCTCGCCTTTGCCACGGTGCTGTTTGCGCTGAGCCCTCAACTGTCGGCCGCCCTCAAGCGCTGGCGTGCCAGCCGCGCCCCATCGTCCAGCCCAGGCGAGCTGACGCATGGCCACGCTTCCGTGGGGGCCTGTGTGGCGCAGCTGCTGGTGTCGGTGTACGGCGGTTTTTTTGGCGCGGGCATGGGCATCTTGATGATGGCCAGCTTGGCCATCGGGGGGCACGACGATGTGCAGGAAATCAATGCACTCAAAAACCTGCTCTCGTCCATCATCTACAGCGTGACGGTGGTCACCTTTGTGGTGGCCGGGGCGGTGAGTTGGCCGCACACCCTGGTCATGCTGGTGGCCGCCAGTCTTGGTGGCTATGTGGGAGCGCGTGCTGCGCGCCGCTTGCAAGGCCCGTGGCTACGCCGGGTGGTGATCGGGGTGGGTGCCGTGCTGAGCGTGCACTACTTCTCCAAAACCCTGGGCTGAGGCACCGCGACCGCACCTTCCTGACCGTGTTCGACAGTTCATTTTCATTTTCATTTTCAATTCCATTCCACTTCAAGAGGACCTTGCCATGACGACCGCAGCATCCACCCCCCGCACCAACGTGCATCGCCTGCAAGTAGCGACCGAGCTGCACGACTTCATCAACAGCCAGGTCTTGCCCGGCACGGGTGTGGACGTGGCCAAGTTCTGGGCGGGCTTTGACGCCATC
>CAZHDP010000073.1:10529-11148 GCA_964531605.1 uncultured Burkholderiaceae bacterium
GGCACCCAAAAACATCGCCCTGTTGGCCGAACGTGATCGACTGCAAACGGAGCTGGACACCTGGCACCAAGCCAACCCTGGCCCCATCAAAGACATGGCGGCGTACCGCAAATTCTTGGAAACCATCGGTTACCTGGTGCCTTACCCCGCCAACGTGCAGACCACCACCGCCAACGTGGACGCCGAGCTGGCCACGCAAGCGGGCCCCCAACTGGTGGTGCCCATCCTGAACGCGCGCTATGCCTTGAACGCCGCCAACGCGCGCTGGGGCAGCCTGTATGACGCGCTTTACGGCACCGATGCGATTTCGGAAGCCGATGGCTGTGAAAAGGGCCCAGGCTACAACGAAAAACGCGGCGCCAAAGTCATTGCCTTTGCCCGCAATGTGCTGGACCAAACCGCACCCCTGGCCGAGGGCTCGCATCAAGATTCCACTGTGTACCACGTGGTGAATGGCCAGCTGCAAGTCACCTTGACCGGTGGCCGCAACACGGCACTGAAAGACCCCTCGCAATTCATCGGTTACCAAGGCCCAGCCGCGGGCCCTTCGTCTGTGCTGTTGCCGCACAACGGCATCCACCTCGACATCATCATCAACCGCGCCACCCCCATCGGCCAG
>CAZHDP010000074.1:0-11098 GCA_964531605.1 uncultured Burkholderiaceae bacterium
TCTGTGGCGCTCCCTTGAGAACTTGAATGGCCTACACCAAAAAGCGCTCGGCGAGCAAGGCCCAGTAAGCCGCCCCAACGGCCACGTTGTCATCGTTGAAGTCATAGCCCGGGTTGTGCACCATGCAGGCCCCATGGCCTGCGCCTTCACCCGCGCCGTTGCCAATGAACAGGTAGCTGCCGGGCACCTCTTGCAGCATGAACGCAAAGTCTTCACTGCCAGGCAGTGCAGCGGTTTGCGGGTTGACGCGTGACTCGCCGACCAACTCCAGGGCCACTTGACGCGCGAATTCAGTCTCAGCCGTGGTATTGACCAACACGGGGTAACCGCGCCGGTAGCCAATGTCAGCTTTCACGCCGTAGCTCAGCGCTTGGGCGTTGACCAGTTCAATGATGCGGCGCTCCAGCGTGTTGCGCACGCCAGGGTCCAGGGCGCGCACGCTCAGCTGCAACTCTGCGGTTTGCGGGATCACGTTGTTGGCTTTACCGGCGTGGAATGAGCCCACCGTGATGACCGCTGTTTTCAGCGGGTCTACGTTGCGTGACACCACGCTCTGCAAGGCCATCACGATGGACGATGCCGCCACCACGGGGTCAGCAGCCAAGTGCGGCATGGCCCCGTGGCCGCCAGTGCCGTGCAGGGTGATGCCCACGTAATCGCTCGACGCCATCGCTGCACCGTCGCGCAAATGCAGGTGCCCCTGGGGCGTGCCGGGCATGTTGTGCATCGCAAAGATGGCGTCACACGGGAACTGGGTGAACAAGCCGTCTTCCATCATTTTTTTGGCGCCACCTTGGCCTTCTTCCGCAGGCTGGAAGATCAGGTTCAGCGTGCCATTGAACTGGCCCTTTTCGGCGATGTGCTTAGCTGCTGCCAACAGCATCGCCGTGTGACCGTCGTGGCCGCAGGCGTGCATCACACCGTGGTTGCAACTGGTGTACGGCAGCCCGGTGGCTTCCACGATGGGCAACGCGTCCATGTCGGCGCGCAGGCCCACGCTGCGCTGGCCTGTGCCGCGCCGCAGCTGGCCCACCACGCCTGTGCCGCCCAGACCACGCGTGACGCTGTAGCCGTACTGCGTGAGGCGCTCAGCCACCAGGTCGCTGGTGCGAAACTCCTCAAACCCCATCTCGGGGTGCTGGTGAATGTCGCGGCGGACCTGGGTGAATTCGTCGGCGCTGCGTTGCAGGGTGTCGATCAATGCGTTCATGCCAGCGCCTTACTGGGGTTGCAGGTTGATGGACTTGGCAATGGCCCGGAACTGCGCCGTGCCATCCGCATACGCCTTGGCGGCGGCGTCCAGCGTCTGGGGCTTGGACACCTCTGCGCTCTGCGCTTCCAAGCCCGTGCGCAGGCCTGGGTCACCCAGCGTTTCGGTGATGGCCTTGAGCAGCACTTGCACGACGGGCTCGGGTGTGTCTTTCTTCACAAAATAACCCGTCCATGTCTGGAAGTTGAAGCCTTTGAGCGCATTGCCTTCGTTCAATGAGGGCACTTGCTTGATGCTGCTCAGGCGCTCCGGAGCCAACGTGGCCACGAACTTCAAACGGCCTTGTTGCATCAGCTCGATTTGGGCCTTGCCAAAGGGCGAGATGAAAATGTCCACCTGGCTGCCAATCAGGTCTTGCATCGCAGGCGCACCACCCTTGTAAGGCACGTGGGTCATCGGTTGCTTGATGACGTTGGACATGTGTTCACCCAGCAAATGGTAGAACGACCCTGTGCCCACGCTGGCATAGGTCATGGGTTTGCCCTCCTTGGCTGCTTTGGTGGCGTAGGCCACCAGTTCGTCGCCGTTGTTGGCGGGCAGGTCAGGGCGGGCCATGATGATCATCGGCGCGATGGCGACCATCTGAATCAGGCGGAAATCCTCGCTCTTGAATTTCACCGCCGCATTGGCCAGGGGGGACAAGATCAGCTCGTTGGGTGAGCCTTGGAACAGGTAGTGCCCGTCACTCGGGGCGCTCAACACTTTTTGCGCAGCAATGGCGCCGCTCACGCCGCCCAGGTTTTCCACAATGACCGGCTGACCCAGGTGCTTGGCCAGGGGCACGTTCACCATGCGGGCAATCACATCAGAGAGGCCGCCTGCAGGGTAGGGCACCATCAACGTCACCGGCTTGGTGGGAAAGCTCTGGGCCACGGCGTGCCCCACCAAACCCGCGCTGGCGGCGAGGGCGGTTGCGATCGTGGCGGCGGTGGCGCCCAAGGTGGTGCGGCGATTCAAAGACATTGATGTGCTCCTGATGTTGTGTGTTAATCCACCATGCTAAGAGCCGTGATTAAATGTGTCCAATGTATTATTTTCAAAGTAATCATTCTATTTACTCATGATTGACAGGCCGTGAACCTCAAACACCTGGAACACTTTTTGGCCTTGGCCGAGACTGGCTCGTTCAGCCGAGCCGCTGAACAGTTGCACCTGACCCAGTCTGCGTTGAGCCGCAGCATCCAGACGCTGGAAGACGACCTGGGTGGTCCGCTGGTCGACCGCATTGGCAAGCGCAATGAACTCACCCCACTCGGCCACACCGTGGTGGCACGCGCCCGCCGCATTGCCCATGAAGCGACCGAGTTGCGCCGGGGGGTGGACCTGCTGTTGCAAGGTGATGGCGGCAGCATACGGGTGGGCTTGGGGTCAGGGCCGGGGGCGATGTTGATGACCGAACTGCTCAAGCACATGGCGCATAACCACCCGCGCGTGCACGTCAGCATCTCGCGGGGGCACATCGACTTGCAATTGCAGCAACTGCGGTCCCGTGTGCTGGATGCCCTGGTGATCGATTCGCGCAGCCTGACCCCAGGGCCCGATGTGCTGATCGAACAGGTCACTGAAATGCGTGCGGCGATGGTGTGTCGGGCAGGGCACCCCCTCGCACAGCGCAAGTCCATCGGGTTCAAAGACCTGTTGCACTACCCGATTGCATCAACACCGCTGTCAGATGAAGTTGCCCGCGCCTTGGTCAGTGCCTATGGCCCTCAGGCCGATCCTGCCTTGCTGGTGACCTTGCGTTGTGAGGATGTGACCAGTTTGCTCAGCACTGTGGCAGACACAGATGCCATCTTCTTGGGCATCGAAGCGGCTGCCCGTGCGGGCCTGGACGCCGGCACACTGGTGAAACTGCCGCTGACCCCGGCGATACAGATAGGTGCGCGCTTCGCCTATGTCACGCTGGCTGGTCGCACCGAAGCCCCGGTGATGGCCTTGTTCCGCCGTTTCGTGGCGGAACGCCTCAGGGACTGATCAGCTGTCCCAGTCCCCGCCGCCGTCATTGCTGGCAAACGAGCCACCACCGTCGTCCCACGAGCCGCCGTCATTCACGCCAAAGTTGTCGCCGCCAAAGTCAGCGTTCGAGCCGTTGGACGCGATGGGTTGGTAGCCGTTGTCCGTCGCTGCGTTCGGGTGTGCTGGGTGGTTGTCGTCCCCCAGCAGCGACTTGCCTATCGCTTGCGCCGCCATCACCCCTGCGCCCACGGCCAAGCCTGTTGCCAAGCCGCCCATCACCCGTCCGCCGATCCCACTGCCAGCTGGTGCTTGGCCGTAGGCGCCCGGTTGTCCGTAGGGTGAAGGCTGAGCGTAGGGCTGTTGCCCATAAGCCGGGCCTGCGCCAAAGGTTTGGGGCCCAGACAGGCCAGAGCCGATGGGGCCGGCCATGGTGGGGGCAGGCGTTGATTTTTTGCCCAACACGTAAATGCCCAGCGCGATCAAACCACCGCCGACGGCCAGGGCGATGCCCCATGGGAAGGACGACCCGGCAGGCTCATGGGCTTTGGCCATGGCGACAGGGGCTTGAACCGCCGCAGGGGTGACCGCCGTACCCGTTGCTGCTGTGCTGCTCAATTGGGCGCGTAACTTTTGCACGGCCTCAGGTTTGGCAAAAGGCAGGCCCGGTGCGAGTTTTTCAGCCAGTGCAAATTCTTCTTTGGCGCGGGGCAGGTGCCCCAAACCCGCGGACAACTCGGCTTGCACAAAGTGCGCTTTGGCGCTGTTGGGGTGGGCCACCAACACCTGTTGCATCATCACCTGGGCTTGTTCGAGCTTGCCCGCGCGGGCTGCTTCGTACACCTGATTCAGGCTGGGCTCGGTGCTTTGTGCCATGGCGATGCCGCTGGTGACCAGGGCTGCAATGGTCAACCAACGCCCGACGCTGTGCTTGAATGAACGGTTCAACATGTGCTTCCTCTGGCGACCAGAGGTGGCCGCCTGACCCGAAGATGGTGTCGGGGGCGCCCAATACAAGGGGGTGGGGCGGGATGACTGTTGTTTCGCTGATTCAGTGGCCAAGCCACAACCCAGCGCTTTTGATGCCCAGCACGGTGAGCAGCAAAGAGCCGCCCACGTGCATCAGCGTGGTGAACAGGGCCAAGCCATAGCGCTCGGTCTGCAGCATGGTGACCACTTCCGCAGAGAAGCTGGAAAACGTGGTCAAACCCCCCAGGAAGCCGGTGACGATGGCCAGCCGCCAGACGGGGTCAAGCTCGGGCAGGCTTTGGAACACCGCGATGCAGATGCCGATCAGGTAACCCCCCACCATGTTGGCCGCGAACGTGCCCCAAGGCACGGTACCTGGGTTGCCGGTGTTGAGCCACAGACCCAAGCGCCAACGCGCGAGGGCACCAATGGATGCTCCTAAAGCGATAGCTACAACCGTAATCATGGCGTGCCGAAATGGAGGTTTTTATGCCTATTTTTCCTTGCCCATCACCAGATCAGGCAAGAACGTGACGATGTCAGGAAACACCGTGATGATGCCGATGCAGACCACCAGGCACAAAAAGAACGGGATCGACGCTTTGGCGATGGTGTTGCTGTCTTTGCCGGTCATGTTCTGCAGCACAAAGAGGTTGAAGCCCACCGGCGGCGTGACCTCGGCGATTTCCACCAACAGGATGATGAAGATGCCGAACCAGATCAAATCAAACCCTGCTTTTTGGATCATCGGCAAGATCACCGCACTGGTCAGCACGATCATGCTGATGCCGTCCAGGGCCGTGCCAAGGATCAGGTACACCACCACCAAGGCCGCGATCAAGGCGTAGGGTGACAAGTTCATGCCGTTGACCCATTCGGCCAGCTCACGCGGTACGCCTGTGAACGCCATGGTTTTGGTCAAAAAGGCGGCTCCCGCCAAGATGAACATGATCATGCAGCTGGTGCGCGTGGCGCCCATCAGGCCTTCGCAAAAGTTTTGCCACGTCAATGCCCGGCCATAAGCTGCAATCGCCAGCGAGCCCGCCACCCCGTAAGCGGCGCATTCGGTGGCCGTGGCGTAGCCTGCCACCAGCACCCACACGATGAACACGATCAACACCGTGCAGGGGATCAGGTTGCCGCTCTTTTTTAATTTTTCTGCCCAGGTGCTGGGCGGGTCGGCTGCAGGCACTTTGTCGGGGTTGCGGATGGACCACCACGCGATGTAGCCCATGAACAGCGCCATCAGCACCGCTGACGGTATGAACCCCGCCAAAAAGATGCGGATGATCGACGCGTCTGCCGCCACGGCGTACACCACCATGGTGATCGACGGGGGGATCAAAATGCCCAGCGTACCGGCGGTGGCCAGCGAACCCAGCACGATGTTTTCATCGTAGCCGCGCCGTTTGAGCTCGGGCAACGCGACTTTGGCAATCGTGGCGCAGGTGGCTGCCGATGAACCGCTGACCGAGCCAAAAATACCGCAACCCAAAATCGTGGTGTGCGTCAAACGCCCAGGGATGCGGTTCAACCAGGGGCGCAGACCCTCAAACATCTCTTCACTGAGCTTGGTGCGGAACAGGATCTCGCCCATCCAGATGAACAACGGCAGCGCTGCCAATTCCCAACTGGCGTTGCTTTCCCAAAAAGCCGAAAACAGGTTTTTGCCGGGTTCAGTTGACGTGAAAAAAGCTTGACCCACCCAGCCGCAAATGGCCAAGGTCATCGCAATCCACACGCCGCCCGAAAGCAGCACCATCATGATGGCGAGCAGCAGCCCGCCTATGAGCAAGACATCCATGGGGTGGTGTTCCGGTTGAAAGGGTCAGACGTCAGAAGAAAAATCGCCTTTGGCATGGCGTTCTTCCACCAGACGCACAAAGGTGGGCACACCGCCGCGCAGGACGATGATGAACTCGTCCACCAGTGCCACAAGCAACAAGAGCGAGCCAATGGCAAAGCTCAGTTGCGGAATCCACATCGGCATGGGCAGCAGGCCCTGCGCGATGTCATTGAATTCCCAGCTTTCATAGGTGAATTTGGCTGCCGACCAGGCCAGGTAGGCCACGCTCACGCAGCCTATGGCCAGCGATACCAGTTCCATGGCACGGCGGGTTTTGGCGCCGACTTTTTCCAGCAACAACGTCACGCGCACAAAGTCACCGTGCTTGAAAGCGTGGGCCATCGCAAAGAAAGCTGCCGCCGCGCAGAACCACGAGACCACGTCGTTCACCGCCCCCGTGCGGATGCCCAACTCGCGCATCACGCTCTGGGCAATCATCAAGATGCCAATCAGGGCGATGAAGAAGGCGCCCAAGGCGCCGCCAGCGTCATACAAGCGGTCCAGAAAGCGGCGCATGCTTACTTCTTGCTCTTGTTGTAGGCCGCCAGGATGGCCTCACCGTCTGCGCCGGCTTTTTTCTGCCAGTCGCTCAACATGATGCCGCCCACTTGGCGCATGTCGGTCATGAGCTTGGCGGATGGTGCGACGATCTTCATGCCCTTTTCCGTCAGCGCCTTTTTGTACCACTCGTTCTTTTCTTCGCTGACTTTCCAGCCGCGGGTCTCGGCGTCGGCGGCTGCCTTGGTCAACGCGGCTTGGGCCGTGGGGTCCAGGGCGTCAAACGCTTTTTTGTTCACGATGACCGCATTTTTGGGCAACCAGGCTTGCGTGTCGTACCAGTATTTCAGGCTCTCGTAAGTCTTGCTGTCGTAGCCGGTGGAGCCCGAGCTCATGTAGCTCTCAACCACGCCTGTGGCCAGGGCTTGCGACAACTCTGCGGCTTGGATGGTGACAGGCTGGGCGCCGATCAGTTCCGCGATCTTGGCGGTGGCGGGACTGTAAGCGCGCCACTTGATGCCACGCAGGTCAGCGACGGAATTGATTTCTTTCTTGGCGTAAATGCCCTGGGGTGGCCAGGCCACCGCAAACAGCAACTTCATGCCCTGGTTGGCCAGCAGTTTTTCAAGCACAGGCTTTTGGGCGTCATACAGGCGCTTGGAGTCGGCGTAAGACGAGGCCAAAAAGGGCACGCCGTCCAGACCGTACACGGGGTTTTCGTTTTCAAAGTTGGCCAGCAGCACTTCACCGGCAGGGGCTTGGCCACCTTGCACCGCGCGCTTGATTTCGTTGGCTTTGAACAGGGACGCGTTCGCGTGCACGGTGATCTTGAATTTGCCGCCGGTGGCTTTATCCACGTCGCTGGCCAATTGGTTCAGGTTCTCCGTGTGGAAATTGGTCACAGGGTAGGCCGCAGCCAAGTCCCATTTGGTTTGCGCGAACGAAGGCGCTGCAAACAGGCCCGCAGCCAAGGTAGCGCACAGCGCGATGGGGGTCAGAGACAAAGAACGACGTTGCATAAATGCTCCAGAAAAAAGTGAATCACGCACGGCAAATTGGACCATGAACTGTCAGCAAGCAATGTAGTGGCAGCACACCGTTCGCATCATAGTGTTTTCCCTTGAATCATCAACAAATTGTTGATAAATTGTTGATGAAGTTTCTACAATGCGGTGATGCAAGACCAATGCCAAGCCCCGCGCCAAGGACAGCCATGCCACGCAAACACCTGATCTCGCCAGCGGCTGATTCGGCCACCCCGCGCGTGCAGCCACCCATCGTGTCGTCTGCGCACCTGGTGTCGGCACAGAGCGCACAGCTCAGCGAATTCGAATTCGGCCTGATCGTGGCGGGCAATGCCTTTCACCGTTGGATATTGCACTGCATGAGTGCAGCAGGTCTCAAGGACTTGACGCCGCTGGACGTGCTGGTGCTCCACCATGTCACCCACCGCGCACGGGACAAACGGCTGGCGGACATCTGCTTCATCATGAACGTGGAAGACACCCACCTGATCAACTATGCCCTCAAAAAACTGCAGGGCTTGGGGGTGGTGGAGTCGAAAAAAAGTGGCAAAGAAGTCACCTACACCTGCACTGCCGAAGGGCAGGCTTATGTAGACCGCTACCGCGAGGTGCGCGAAACCTGCCTGATCAACGCCCTCAAAGCCGACGACGCCCTGAACCGTGACATCGGTGAACTGGCACGCCTGCTGCGGGTGCTCTCGGGTATCTATGACCAGGCTGCGCGCGCGGCAGCCAGCCTTTGAACCAGCGGCGTTGACCATGTCTTTTGTCGGCGTCGTGATGCTCGATACCCACTTCCCGCGCCCTGTCGGTGACATTGGCAACCCGCGCACCTTCGAGGACCGTGGCACCCCGGTGCGTTACCAGACCGTCTCTGGCATGGCCGCACGGGCTGCGGTGCAAGACACCAGCGGTTTGCCCTGGCAGCCGTTTGCCCAGGCGGCGCTGGACCTGGTGGCCCAAGGCGCCACGTTGATCACCACGAGCTGTGGTTTTTTGGCTTTGCACCACCTTGCTTTGCAGGCTGCCGTGCCCGTGCCGGTGGTCAGCTCGGCACTGCTGTGGCTTCGTGAGCTGGCGCTGCCCCAGGGGGCCGCCGGCGTGATCACGTTTGACGCCAGCGCTTTGGGTCCCGCACATTGGGCCGGTGCTGGGGCGTCGCCCCACACGCCGGTCGAAGGGCTGCTGGCCGGCTGCCATTTGCAACGCTGCGTGTTGAACGATGCGCCAGCCTTGGATGTGGTCGAGGCATCGCGTGATGTGGTCGATGCGGCCCAACGCCTGGTGGCGGCTCACCCTCAACTCACCACGCTGGTGCTCGAGTGCACCAACATGCCCCCCTATGCCGATGCGGTGGCAGCAGCCACAGGTTGCCGCGTCGAACACATCATGACCCTGATCGAACACCATTGGAGCCCCACGCCATGACCGCATCCTCAACCTCGACACCACCGCCCAACACCCCCGCCGCACGGTGGCAGTTCTGGATCGACCGTGGTGGCACGTTCACCGACGTGGTGGGTCGCAAACCACAGGCCGACGGCACCTACGCCCTGGTCACGCACAAACTGCTCAGCGAAAACCCAGAGCAGTACAAAGACGCGGCCGTGGCAGGCATACGCCACCTCTTAGGTTTGAAGCCCGGTGAGCCGGTGACGCCCGCGCAGGTGGATTGCGTGAAGATGGGCACCACCGTCGCCACCAACGCGCTGCTGGAACGCAAAGGCGAACCCACATTGCTGGTGACGACGCAAGGCTTTCGCGATGCCTTGCGGATCGCCTATCAAAACCGCCCCAAATTGTTTGAGCGCCATGTGCAGCTGCCTGAATTGCTCTACAGCGCCGTCGTCGAAGCCCACGAGCGCGTGAGCGCCCAGGGCGAAACGCTGACGCCGCTGGACGAGGCACACCTGCGCCAACAACTGCAAACCCAGTTCGACGCTGGCTTGCGCAGCGTGGCGGTGGTGTTCATGCACGGCTACCGCTACACCGCACACGAACTGGCCGCCAAGCGCATCGCCGCCGAGGTGGGTTTCACGCAGATCAGCACCTCGCACGAAACCAGTCCGATGATGAAGTTCGTCAGCCGTGGCGACACCACGGTGGTCGATGCTTACCTCTCTCCCATCCTTCGCCGCTACGTGGAGCAGGTGGCCTCTGAGATGCCCGGGGTGAAACTGTTTTTCATGCAGTCCAGTGGTGGCTTGACCGATGCCAGCACCTTCCAAGGCAAAGACGCCATCCTGAGCGGCCCCGCAGGCGGCATTGTGGGCATGGCACGTACGGCAGCCATCGCATCGATCGACAAGGTGATTGGTTTCGACATGGGCGGCACCAGCACCGATGTGAGCCACTTCGCGGGCGAGTTCGAGCGCGAGTTTGAAACCCAGGTGGCGGGCGTGCGCATGCGGGCGCCGATGATGAGCATCCACACCGTGGCCGCGGGCGGCGGCTCGGTACTGCAGTTCGATGGCGCGCGCTTTCGCGTTGGACCACAGAGTGCGGGTGCCAATCCCGGCCCCGCGAGCTACCAGCGTGGTGGCCCGTTGGCGGTGACCGATGCGAACGTGATGCTGGGCAAAATCCAGCCGCGTTACTTTCCCAAGGTGTTTGGCCCTCAGGCCGATCAACCCTTGAACGCCGAGGTGGTGCGCGAGAAATTCAATGCTCTGGCTGTGCAAACAGGCCGGTCTGCCGAAGACGTGGCCGAAGGCTTCTTGAACATTGCTGTGCAGCAAATGGCCAACGCGATCAAAAAAATATCGGTCGCGCGTGGCTACGACGTGACCCGCTACACCCTGCAAACCTTTGGTGGCGCGGGTGGGCAGCACGCTTGTCTGGTGGCTGACGCCTTGGGCATGACGCGGGTGTTTGCCCACCCGATGGCTGGCGTGTTGTCGGCCTACGGCATGGGCTTGGCGGACCAGACCGTCATCAAAGAGCAAGCGATCGAATTGCCTTTGGTGGAGGGTTCCTTGGCCGCGATCACCGCCAGCCTGGACGCCTTGGCCAAGGTGGCCGCGCACGAGCTGCAAAAGAGCCAAGTCAGCCAAGGTGGGGTCACCACCCACCGCCGTGTGCATGTGCGCTACCAAGGCAGCGATTCGGCCCTGGTGGTGGCCATGGGAGACGGCACTGTTGCGGGTATTCAGCAGCGGTTTGAGGTGGCATACAAACAGCGTTTTGCGTTCCTGATGCAAGGCAAGGCCTTGGTGGTCGAGGCCGTGTCTGTCGAAGCCGTGATCGCGGGCGACGCCCCCGCCGAGCAGTGCCACACGGTGCACCCCCTGCGCGAAGCCCCACGCCGTGAAATCGTGCCGATGTACAGCGAAGGCCGCTGGCACGACGCAGCCCTGGTGGTGCGTGAAGACATGCGACCCGGCGACGAAGTCACGGGTCCGGCCGTGATTGCCGAAAAAAATGCGACGACAGTGGTCGAGCCCGGTTGGGTTGCCTTCTTGACGGAATATGACCACTTGCGGCTTGAACGGCGCGTACCTCGTGCTATCAAATATGCAGCAGGCACGTCGGTTGACC
>CAZHDP010000075.1:0-6243 GCA_964531605.1 uncultured Burkholderiaceae bacterium
TGTGCCATGCGCCAGACAAGGTCATGATGCCGTTGATCATGCCGCCCCAGCTAGGCGCCAACAAGATCAGAGAAAACACCATACCAACAGACTGGGTCCAATCGGGCAAAGCGGTGTAGTGCAGGTGGTGAGGACCCGCCCACATGTACGTGAAAATCAAGGCCCAAAAGTGGACGATGGACAAGCGGTAGGAGTAAACAGGACGGCCTGCTTGCTTGGGGATGAAGTAATACATCATGCCCAGGAAGCCTGCGGTCAAGAAGAAGCCCACCGCATTGTGGCCGTACCACCACTGCACCATGGCATCTTGCACGCCAGCGTAGGCAGAGTAAGACTTCATCGCGCCCACAGGGATCGCTGCGCTGTTGACGAGGTGCAACAAAGCCACAGCGATGATGAACGCGCCAAAGAACCAGTTCGCCACATAAATGTGCTTGACCTTGCGGGTGCCCACCGTGCCAAAAAAGACCACCGCAAACGACACCCAAACCAGGGTGATCAGGATGTCAATGGGCCATTCCAACTCGGCATACTCTTTGCCACTGGTGTAACCCAAGGGCAAAGAAATGGCGGCAGCCAAAATCACCAGCTGCCAACCCCAAAAGGTGAACGAGGCCAGCTTGTCGCTGAACAGGCGCACGTGACAAGTGCGCTGCACCACGTAATAGGCGCTGGCGAACAGACCACAGCCACCGAAGGCGAAGATCACCGCGTTCGTGTGCAGTGGACGCAAGCGCCCGTAACTCAACCAAGGGATACCCAGGTTGAGCTCCGGCCAGGTCAGCTGGGCGGCGATGATCACACCGACCAGCATACCGACCACACCCCAAACCACCGTCATGATGGCAAATTGCCTGACAACGGTATCGTTGTAGGCAACGGCTTGTGAATTGGCAAATTTCATTTACACCTCTTTTTGATAGCTGTCTGAGTATCGGTCTGGCCCTTCGGGGCGGACTTGACCTATGTCAATCGTGGTGAAGAATACGCTCACCCTCGGCATCGATATCTTCGAATTGACCCCGATATATGGCCCACCAAAAGCCACCCAGGATGAAAAACACCAAAATGACTGACAAAGGGATGAGTAAAAACAAGATGTCCATCTGTCAAATCCTTTTGTCTAACAAGGCCGCAGGTGCACGGGAAAGCCGAAGGGCGTTCAGCACCACCCACAATGAACTGAAGGCCATGCCCAAGCCAGCCAACCAAGCCGGGAGCCACCCCACCACGGCCAAGGGCACGCACACGGCGTTGTAGGCCGCTGCCCAGGCCAGATTTTGTTTGACGATCTGCACTGTTTTTTTGGCGGTCGCCACCGTTTGAACCACAACGCCCAGGCGATCTGCCAGCACCACAAAGTCTGCCTGTGATTGCGCCAAAGGCACGGCGCGGCCAAACGCAAAAGACACATGGGCGCCAGCCAGCACAGGGCCGTCGTTCAGGCCATCCCCAACCATGGCCACACGGTGACCTTGGGCCTGCAGGGCACGCATCACGTCCAGCTTGTCTTGCGGTGTACAGCCGCCTCGGGCCTCAGAGATACCCACCCACTGGGCCACCCTTTGCACAGCGGGCGGCAAATCACCTGACAACACCATGGACTTCACGCCCAACATCGACAGCGCTTGGACCGCGTCACGGGCATCGTCACGCAGGTCTTCTTTCAATTCAAAGGTGGCCAACCAGCCTTGAGCGTCACTCAAACACACATGCAACGCATTTCCCTGGGGCTGCACCGCACCACAGTATTGGGCAGAACCCAACCTGACAGGCACAGCAACACCTTCTCCCTTGCGCAGAACCATCCCCTCCACGCCCTGCCCTGGGTGCTCTTGCACCGCTTCGGCCATCAGGCTTTCGTCCGCGCCGTGTGCCACCAAGGCCCGAGAAACGGGGTGCAACGAATGGCGAGCCAAAGCCACGGCCAAGGCAAAGGCCTCGTCCACGGAGACACCCTCTCGCACCTGAACACCGGCCAAAGTGAAACTGTCTCGGGTCAATGTACCGGTCTTGTCAAAGACCACGGTGTCTACCGTGGCCAGCGACTCCAAGGCCTGCAAACGGCGCACCAAGACGCCTTGCCGAGCCAACTGGCCGGCGCTGGCCAACATCGCCGCGGGTGTCGCCAACGACAACGCACAAGGGCACGTCACCACCAACACGGCCACGGCCACCATCAAGGCGTGGCCTGGGTCTTGAGCCCACCAATAGGCACCTGCCCCCCAGGCCGCCACCAGCACGAACAGCAAAAAGGGCCGTGCAATCCGGTCAGCCACCAGCGCCATGTGCGGCTTGGACACCGAGGCGGCGTCCATCAACGCCACGATCTGCGCGAACCGCGTGTCAGCCCCCACCCGGTCCACCCGAACGTCTACAACCGAGGACAGGTTGTGGCTGCCCGCAATGACCTGCTCACCCGTTGCGCGGGCCAAGGGGCGTGATTCACCGGTCAACAGTGCTTCGTCAACTTGCGTGTGGCCTGCCATCAGCGTGCCATCGGCAGGAAAAGACTCACCCGGCCTGACACGAACCCTGTCCCCCACTGCCAGACGGCGCGCGGCGACGCGTTCGTAAGTCCCATCAGGCAATTGGCGCTCCACACTGTCAGGCAAGCGGTTCATCAGCGCTTCCAAGGCGCCTGCGGTGCGGTCTCGCAAGCGAAGCTCCAGCCACCGGCCCATCAAGAGGAAAAACACGAACATCGTGAACGAGTCAAAGTAAACCTCTGCCCCAAACCGTCCCTGAGGCTCAAACGTGCCGACGGTGCTCACCCCGAACGTGATGGCCATGCCCAGCGCCACCGGGAAATCCATGCTGAGGCTGCGCTGGCGCAAATCACGCCAAGCATTGCGAAAAAAAGGCGCACAAGAAAACAACATCACAGGCATCGACAACACCCATGAGGCCCAACGCAGCAGCTGGGCCATGTCTGGGCTGATGTCACCCGGCTCGGCCACATAGGCAGGCCACGCGTACATCATCACCTGCATCATGCACAAGCCCGCCACACCCAGGCGCCACAAGGCCAAGCGGGTTTCGCTGCGGCGTCGCTCCAGGGCCGTGCTGTCGTTGGCAGGCACAGCGCGGTACCCGGCGGCTTGGGCGGCGCGCATCCACTCAGACGGCTTCACCGATTCGGCAGACCACACCACGCGGCCCCGGTGGCTTGCCGCATTCACCTCCACCGATGCGACCCCGGGCACGCGGCGCAGGGCATCTTCTATGGTGATGGCGCAGGCCGCACAGTGCATGCCTTCAAACACCACGGTAGATTCCCAACAACTCGGTTGTCCGTCCAGCGGGCGGCTGAACGCGGGCCACTCGTGAGGGTCATCCAGCACACCGAGGTGATCGCCTGCAAACTCAACAGGCGCGACTGACGTCGCCAGCCCAACGTCAGGGGGCAACACAGGAGAGATTCGGGAAAGACCGACTGAGGGCATAGCCGATGAGCTTACCCCCCTTTGACAGAAAAGACCTTGATTTGCCTCAATGACCCGGCTCAGACCGTGTGAACCACAGCGGCCCTGAGCATCACCCGCCTGACGCCGAGGCCACGGGGTCTTCTTGCCACACCACAGCACCTCGATAGGCGTGCCAACTGGCATGCCCCAACAAAGGCCCAACCAGGACCAAGCCCAAACCCCATGGCAAGAACGACAAACCGATCATGGCGCTGATCAACACGCCCCACAACAAGAGCACGCCGGGGTTGGCAAACACCACCCGAATGCTGGTGATGGCCGCAGAGATGGCATCGGTGTCGCGGTCCAAAATCATCGGGATGGACACCACTGCGGTTGAAAACACCAAGGCCGCAAAAATGCCACCCACAGCCGCATAAACCATCAAAAATTCGATGTTTTCAGGGTTGAATACCGCTTCGATCACGCCGGTTGTCGACGGCATGCCGGTGTTGAAAAAGACCGCAAAAACGACCAACGAGGCACGCCCCCACAACAGCTCCAGCACGATCAGGACCAAAATCAACATCCCCATGCTGCGGATGTGCCGGTCCCAACAGGTCAAGGACACCGCCAGTTCGGGCTTCAGCCCCGCATCAAGCCGTCGGCTGACCTCGTACAAGCCCATGGCCAAAAACGGGCCAACCAGCAGACAACCTGAGGCAATCGACATGGTGTACTCGGGTTTGGACCGAAAAACCACCGCCAACACCACCGCCATGAGCCAAAAACACAGGCCGTAAAACACCGCAATGCCAGGGTGAGCACGCAAGTCTCGCAGCCCCAAGGCCAACCACCGAAAAGGCGCACCCCACCCCAAAGGAACCATCAAGGCCTGCGGCCCCACAGGTGCCGGTGGCACATAGGGCTCGGCCATCACGGGTAACACGTCGACTGGAGAGGGAGGCGCTTCAGAAACAGGGGGAGCGGGGCGAGAATCAGACGTCATGACAACCAGGCAAGAGGAACGAACGGGTGCAAACGAGTGCGAACGGGTGCGAACGGGCACAGACGTGTCAGACTACGCCTCACCTGTCGATTTGTCCAGTCAGGAAAACACCATGGGCTGGCCCTGAGCGCCTTTGAAGCATGAATCCCATCGCCTTGACACAGGTCAAGGCATGATCTCACCATTCCTTCTACGATCCAACACTGTGCGCCACCACCCTACCCCCCCTCCACCGCCGCCGCTTCCACCGGCCATCCCGCCTGGGCAATTGCCGCTGCCTGCCACCCGGACGATCTCTGTTGATCAGCCCTTCAAATGGCTGGCCAGGGGTGCCCAAGACCTGCGAACGGGGGGTTGGTTGAGTCTGTTGCACGGTGTGTTGTTGTCTGCCTTTGGTGCCTTGCTGGTATTCGTGGCCCATGACCAGTTTTGGCTGTTGGCGGGCGCATTCTCTGGTTTTTTGGTGGTCGCTCCGGTGCTGGCGACCAGCTTGTACGCGATCAGTCGCGCCATTGAGCGAGGCGAACCTGTCGATGTTCAGCTCATTGTGAACACTTGGACCCGCTGGCAATACTCGCGCTACGTGGTGAAAGGCGGCTACTGGTGCTTGGTTCGATTCGGTCTGCTGCTGGCCCTGGCTGGCACAGGTTGGGTTTTGACCTCAGCTGCACTGATCACGCTGCTGACGCCGCAACCCGTCCTGACGCCCGCAGACTTCTTGCGGCACGTGGTGTTGTCACCCCACCATTACCTGTTTGAACTGTGGCTCACCATGGGCGGGCTGATGGCAGCGCCCATGTTTGCTTCCAGCGTGATCGCCATGCCCTTGCTGCTGGACCGCCGCGTGAGCGTGCTGCAAGCCGTGCTGGCCAGTTGGCAAACCGTGCTCACCAACCCTGTGCCCATGGCGGCGTGGGGCGCCATCATCATGGTGCTGACCTTGTTGGGACTCGGCACGGCATTGCTCGGTCTGGTGGTCATCTTGCCGTTGCTGGGGCACGCGAGTTGGCACGCCTACCGTGATTTGGTGGACGCCAGCCAGCTGCCAGAGCGATTCCCTCCTGTGGGAGCAGCGTAAGTGTTTGGGTATTCTGAAGAGCAAATCGCCGCCTTTGGGCTGTCGTTCGGCGTGGGGGGCTTCATGCTCTACATGCTGTTCATCATTGGGCATCTGGCATGGGAGTCCAAAGCGGGCAAGTTCGGTACTTTTGTGATTTTCATTGGACTGGCGTTTGGCATGGTGGGCTTTGTTGCCAAAGGCATCATCCAATGGCTCATCGAAAAATGACCCTGAACCTGTCGGTTATTGATGTTGATCAAGCCAAGCTTTGTCCGCTGCACTAAACTGAACGCTTCAACAACATCCAGTAACGGAGATAAAGATGTACAAGCGCATCCTGGTGGCAACCGACGGCTCCAAGCTGTCCAACCTGGCCGTGAGCAGCGGCATTGACTTGGCCAAGTTGACTGGCGCAGACATGGTCATCATGAAGGTGGTGCCACGCTATCCCAAGAGCTACTTTGAAGGCTCCGTACCCCTGAGCATGGACGAGTTGGCCCGCGTCGAAAAAACCTGGCACGACGAAGGTCAGGCCGTGGTTGACACGGTGCGTGACAGCGCAGCCAAAGAGGGTGTGAAAGCCAAGGGCGTGATCGTCAAGTCCGACCTGGTCGCTGAAGCCATCATCGCCACTGCCAAAAAGCACAAAGCAGACCTGATCGTCATGGCCTCCCATGGTCGCCGTGGCCTCAAGCGACTCCTGTTGGGCAGCGAAACCCAACAAGTGTTGACCCACTCCCACATTCCTGTGCTGGTGCTGCGCTGAG
>CAZHDP010000075.1:6253-11046 GCA_964531605.1 uncultured Burkholderiaceae bacterium
CACTGGAAGATGAAAAAGAAATTGCGAAATGCATTTCAGTAGCAAACAAAGGATGCAAACCCGATGGGGTTTGCATCCTTTTTTTCTCAGGCCATGCAGGGGCCGATTGCAGATAATCGGTACACCCCATGCCACACGCCACCCATCCCCCTCTGTTCCCACCTTCAAACCGACCACGCGGCTTTGCCTTGCTTGCGGCATTGGCACTGTTGGCGGGTGCTGCCTGTTTGGCCTTGTTGGTGTTGGTGGGGGCTGCCGTGTGGTGGTACCCCCAACTGCCCTCGCTGGACAAGGTCACCAACTACCAGCCCCAACAAGCCTTGCAGGTTTACACCAGCGACGAGGTGGAGATCGCCCAGTTTGGCGCGGAGCGGCGGCAAGTGCTGCCCTTGGCCCAGATTCCCCAACTGATGCAAGACGCCGTGATCGCGGTGGAAGACACACGTTTTCGTGAACACTGGGGCATCGACCCCATTGGTGTTGCGCGCGCTCTGCTGTCCAACGTGACGGGTGGACGGCGCCAGGGTGCGTCCACGATCACCCAGCAAGTGGCCCGCACGTTTTTCTTGTCGACGCGTAAAACCGCTGAACGCAAAATCAAAGAGGCGATGCTGGCGGTCAAAATCGAGCAGACGCTGAGCAAGGACAGCATCCTTGAGCTCTACATGAACCAGATTTACCTGGGGCAGCGGGCATACGGCTTTGGCGCGGCAGCACAGATTTACTTTGGCAAGCCGCTGAGCAACCTGTCCGTGGCGGAGGCCGCCATGCTGGCTGGGCTGCCCCAGAACCCAGCGTTTGCCAACCCCGTGAGCAACCGCGAACGGGCTGATCGCCGTCAGCAGATCGTGTTACGCCGCATGCTGGATGTGGGGGTCATCACCCCCAAACAATGGGAAACCGCCAAGGCCGAGCGGCTTCTGGTTCGATCGCCACTGCATGCCACCGTGCATGCCGAACACGTTGCAGAGATTGCCCGCCAAGCGGTGGTTGAGCGCTTTGGCGAACAGGCCTACTCGCAAGGCTACAAGGTCTACACCTCCCTGGTCGCGGCCGACCAACAAGCTGCTTACCAAGCGGTGCGGCGTGGGGTGATGGCCTATGACAAACGGCAGCCCTACCGTGGGCCAGAAGAAACCGAGGCCCTGCCAACCGACCCGGCACAAGAGGACCAGGCCGCGGCCCTTGCCTTGAAAGACTACAGCGACGATGAAGACCTGCGTGTGGCCATCGTGCTGAAAGCCAGCCCGCAGGAAGTGGTGGCCAAACTGGCCACGGGGGAATCGGTCACCCTCCAGGGCGAAGGCTTACGCCTGGCCCAGTCCGCGCTCAGCAGCAAGGCCTCGGCCACGCTGGCCATACGCCGCGGCGCCATCATCCGTGTCACCAAAACCGAAAAAAGCACACCCAAATCGTCTGCCCCCACCTGGGCCATCAGCCAATGGCCAGACGTGCAAAGTGCCCTGGTAGCGTTGAACAGCCAAACCGGTCGCGTGCGGGCGTTGGTGGGTGGTTTTGATTTTGCAGACCAGCAGTTCAACCACGTGACCCAAGGGTGGCGTCAGCCTGGGTCCAGCTTCAAGCCTTTTCTGTACTCGGCCGCGCTTGAAAAGGGCGTCATGCCCAACTCCTTGGTCAACGACGGCCCTTTGACACTGACCAGTGGCGGCGACACCCCACTGTGGAACCCTCAAAATTCGGATGGCAAATTCATGGGCGCACTCACGCTGCGCCAAGCCTTGGCCCAGTCACGCAACTTGGTCAGCATCCGCTTGGCCCAGCATGTGGGCGTCACCGCGGCCAAAGAATGGGCTGCTCGCTTTGGGTTTGATGCGGCCAAACAACCCGACAACCTGACCTTGGCGCTGGGGGCCGGCAGCACCACCCCGATGCAACTGGCCTCGGCTTATGCGGTGCTGGCCAACGGCGGCTACAAAGTCACACCCGTGTTGATCGAGCGCATCACCGATGCCCAGGGCAAAGTGCTGTTTGAAGCCCCGGCGGTGACCCCGCTGACGGAAGAAGACCGCGTCGTTCCCGAACGCAACGTGTACGTCACCAACAGCCTGCTGCAAGAGGTGACCCGTTCCGGCACGGCAGCTCGGGCACAAGAGGTGCTCAAACGTACCGACATTTACGGCAAGACAGGCACCACCAACGACGCTGTAGACGCTTGGTTTGCCGGTTTTCAGCCTGGCTTGGTGGCAGTGGTCTGGACGGGCTATGACAAACCGCGCAGCCTGGGCAGCCATGAATCAGGCGGCGGCGTGTCACTGCCCACGTGGTTGGACTACATGGGCAAAGTGCTCAAAGGTGTGCCAGAAGCCACCTACCCTGTGCCGGAAGGCGTGGTGCGCATGGGCGACGACTGGGGCTATGCCCAAGCACCAGAGGGTGGTTTCGTCAGTCGTTTAGGCTTGGAGCCCACCCCAAGCGCGGGCACGTTCCCGGTGACCAACGGCATGCAGTGACCACGGCAGCCTGCAGACCCGGATGGCTGCAGGGCACACCAAGTCAGCTACAGAGTTCGCTGGGCGTGCGGGAACGGTAGTCTTCAATGAACGCGTCAAAACTGCCCGTCTGTTGCGCTTCCATCGCGGCCTGTTCAGCCAATGAGGCTTGGGCCAACGATTGAAACTCGACAATTTGTGCTCGGCTCAAGGGGCGAGATTTGAAGTTCTCGGCATGCTTTTGGCTTTGGGCCAGCCCGAAACGGGTGTAGGACCCACCCGCCGCTTTGACCGCCTCCAAGACCTTGGCGGACGGTGTCAGGCTCAGGTCGGCCAGCTTGGCGCGTTGGGCGTACAGGCTGTCGGCGTGCACCGATGAGCCCGCTTGTGTGTCCAGCAGGGCCGCCACAGGGGCCATGCGCTCCAGCAAGTCTTGCCCCCACTCGGTCAAACCCCGGGCCACGCCGCCATCGTGCAGTTGCAGGCCCGGTTTGCGGCCTTCTTTCACGGTGCGGGCAAAGTTGTCTGCGTTTTCTTGGCCAAGGGCCTCGTTGGTCAACGGGCTGTCGTCCAGCGCGCAAAACAGCAGGAACGTGTCGAGCAAGCGGGCCGTCTGCAAGCTGATACCCACTGGCTCAAACGGGTCAGCGTCCATGCAGCGCACCTCGATGTACTGGATGCCACGCGCACACAAGGCCTCCAGCGGGCGCTCGCCGGTGCGGATCACCCGCTTAGGCCGTATCGTGGCGTAGTACTCGTTCTCGATTTGCAACACGTTGGTGTTGATCTGCCACCACTCGCCATCGCGCTTGAGACCCAAGGCCTCGTAAGGCGCATAAGGCTTGCGCACCGCCTGCGCCAAGCTGCGCATGTAGCCGAACATCGTGTTGTAAGGCGGGATCAGCCCAGCCTGGGCATCGTTCTGGTAACCCAGGTCGCTCATGCGCAGGCTGGTGGCGTAAGGCAGGTACAAGGTGTCGTCGGACAACACCTCCAGCTGGTGGGGTTGACCGCGTAAAAACGCCTTGTCCAGGGTCGGCGAGGCACCGAACAACACCATCAACAACCAGCTGTAGCGCTGGAAATTGCGAATCAGGGCAATGTAACGGTCAGACTGGTAGTCTTTTGCCGACATCAGCGAGGGGTCTGCACTGTGCAACACACTCCACAACTCTTCGGCTACCGAATAGTTGTAGTGAATGCCTGCAATGCACTGCATGGTTTTGCCGTAGCGCAAGGCCAGGCCACGACGGTACACGTGCTTGAGCATGCCGATGTGCGACTTGCCGTACCACGCCATCGGAATGTCGGCCTCAGGCGGCAAGGCCCCAGGCATCGACTGGCCCCACAGCAACTCGTCGCCCATCGCACTGTAAGCAAAACGGTGGATCGCATCGAGCTGGTCCAGCGCCGTGGCAATGTCTTTTTCAGCGGGGGTGATGAACTCCAACAGCGATTCAGAGTAATCGGTGGTGATCTGCGCGTGAGTGAGCGCCGAACCCAGCTTGTCAGGGTGCGGCGTCAGCGCCAATTCGCCCGTCGGCGTGATGCGCAAGGTTTCGCGCTCCACACCACGCAAGCCTTGGGTCAGCAGGTGGCGGTGAGCGTCTTGCGAGAGCAACGCGAGGTTGCGTTGAAGGGTATCGTTCAAACCTATTCCGTTCAGGCGTGGGATGGGGCAGCACCACAAATGTGCGCCTCGGGGGGTGAAGCTTAGCCGAATTCAAACCGTGGTTCATGACGCCCACGTGTCGATCAGGGTTTGAATTGGGTGCTGATGCAGAAATTTCAAGCGGCTGCAGCCACGCTTGGTCGAGTCAAAAAGGACAGGCTCACCCGGACGGACTCTGCGGAAAGCACCTCAATGCCCGCAGCTTAGGTGAACCCGATGAGCGGCGAGGTCAGCGGTGCGCAGCACCGGCGCGCCTTCGTTGCAACGGCAAGTTAGACGTGGTCGCTTCGAGACGCTCGGCCAGCCAGACCTTGATGACAGACTGCCGTGTGACCCCCAATTTGCTGGCTTCGCGATCCAGCGAGTCAATCATCCATGTTGGGAAGTCGACATTGACCCGCTTCTGCTCCTGTAGCACGCGCTTGGCTTTGGATAAGTCCAAAGAAGCCGTGATGTCGAGGCCTTCATCAAACTGTTGCTCGAATTTCTTAGCTTTCATAAAGTGCCACCTCTTCTGTGCGTGCTCGACGCACGGATATCAACCGTACATTGGCCCCTCGGTAGGTAATGACTGCCGACCAATGCTTCCCATCCATCAGCCCAATCACCAGATACCGTGGCTCATCATCCGTTTTTGCCGGAATCTCCAGCAGCATCGGATCATTCCAAAG
>CAZHDP010000076.1:0-10999 GCA_964531605.1 uncultured Burkholderiaceae bacterium
AGACGGCAACATCAGCTTTGAACATGAAGCGGCCAACCTGGACGCCCAGTCACTCGCGCTGGCTGCCCGCAACAGCGGTGGACGGGTGATTGTGCAGGTCAAAGAACGCTTGCCCCTGGGTGCACTCAAGGCCCGCGAGGTGCGCATTCCGTCTGCCTGGGTGGACGCCATCGTGGTGGACCCGACACAAAAAGCCAGCTACGACATCCCTTTCGAGCCCGCGCTGAGTGGTGAATTGACGGGCGATTTGCGCTTGACATCCGAAGCGGCAGACCGTGCGGCAGAGGTCAGCGCCGCCCAGGAGGCTTTCAGCGAACGCCAGGCCGTCGCCCGTCGCGCGGCGGTGGAGTTGTTCAACACCAGCAAGGCCCGCCCGGTGGTGAACTATGGCGTGGGCGTGCCCGATGCGGTGGCCAAGCTGATTGCTGCCCGGGGTGAGCAGCAGCGCATCTACCAAACCATCGAACATGGCACTTACGGTGGCACTTTGATGGACGGCGTGCTGTTTGGCTACGCCCGCAATGCCAGCGCGATGCTGGACGCGGCGACCCAATTCGACTTTTACGCGGGTGGCGGTTTGGACATCGCGTTCTTGGGTTTTGGCGAGTTTGACGCCCAAGGCAACGTCAACGTGTCGCGGCTGGGCGGCCTGACAGTGGGGCCAGGTGGGTTCATTGACATCGCCCAAAACGCCCGCAAAGTGGTGTTCTGCGGCACCTTTGCAGCCAAGGGCGTGAAGCTGCAAACCGGCGATGGCACGATGCGGGTGCTGGCGCAAGGCAGCGTACAAAAACTGGTGCAGCAGGTAGACCAGATCACCTTCAGCGGCCAACAGTCGCTGGTGCGAGGCCAAACGGTGTTGTATCTGACCGAGCGCGCCAGCTTTCGGCTGACACCAGGGGGCATCGAGCTGTTTGAGATTGCGCCTGGCATCGACTTGCAGCGTGACGTGCTGGACCAGATGGCCTTCACGCCCTTGCTCGCCAATCCGGTGCAAACGATGGCAGCAGCCCATTTCCAGGTCAAATGAGGTCATGAGGTGAGACCTAGCGCAGGGTAAGGTTTTCGCTTTTTGCCTATGATGAATGCTCCCTGTCTGAGAGAAAGCGAAGAACCGACCATGTGGAACAACATCGCACTTACCCGTCGACTTTGGTTGATCGTCGCTGCCTACTGGGCAGCCTTGCTGGTGGTCATTGGCGTCAGCGGCTGGGGGCTGCAGTCCGCACGTGACAGCCTGAACTATGTTCACGACGTTCGCATGGACAACAGCACCAAACTGGCCAAAATGGCCGAGTTGTTGACCGCCAACCGCATGCTGGTGTTGCTGTCGTTCCAGCACGACCCAGCGGGATCTCTGGTGGGCGTGCACGACCATCCGGTTACGGCGCATCTGGAAGACATTGCCAAGAACCGCGCTGAAATCACCAAAATGTGGGAAACCTACAAGGCCATCCCCAAGTCTGAAGAAGAAGCCCGCATCGCCAACGAAGCCGAGGCCAAACGCAGCACCTGGCTGGTGAAACTTGGCCAAGCAGTTGCCGCCATCAAGGCCGGAGACTACTCGGCCACAACGATGGCCAACTACCTGGCCGCAAGCCGCACCGAAGGGGCTCAGGCCGTTCAGGCCATGGACGAGCTGCGCGGCTACCAAGCCAAGCAGGCCGACATGGCCACGCAAGCGGCCGGTGAGCGCTACCAGACCAGCTTGATCGTGTTCACGTTGGCGATTTTGCTGGGTGCGTTGCCCGCCACCTTGCTCACGCTGATGTTGCTGTCACGCATGCGTTCTGGCTTCAAGTTGGCCAACGACCATGCCGCAGCGATTGCCAGCGGCGACTTGTCCAGTGCAGTGCCCAGCAGCGGTGGCGATGAAATCGGCCAGTTGCTTGCCCAGATGGCCTTGATGCGCGACAACCTGCACCGTTTGATTGGGCAGGTCCGCTTTGGTGCGGAATCCATCGCCAGTGCGACCAGCGAAGTGGCCAGTGGCACGTTGGACTTGTCCAACCGCACAGAGCAGCAGGCCAGCACCCTGGAAGAAACGGCCGCGGCCAGCGAACAGTTGGCCAGCACCGTTCGCCAAAATGCGGACAGCGCCCAGCAGGCCAATCAGCTGGCCAGTTCGGCCTCTAACGTGGCCGTGCAGGGCGGGACGGTGGTATCGCAAGTGGTCACGACGATGGAGGCCATCAACCACTCGTCACGCAAAATTGTGGACATCATCAGCGTTATCGATGGCATTGCCTTCCAAACCAACATCCTCGCGCTGAACGCGGCGGTTGAAGCCGCGCGAGCCGGTGAGCAAGGTCGCGGTTTCGCGGTGGTGGCCGCGGAAGTGCGCAGTTTGGCCCAGCGCAGCGCCGAAGCCGCCAAAGAAATCAAGACCTTGATTTCTGATTCGGTAGAAAAAGTAGGCGTGGGTACAGACCAAGTCGCCAAAGCGGGCCACACGATGGAAGAAATCGTGACCAGCATCCGCAAGGTGGCCGACATTGTGGGTGAGATCGCCTCTGCCAGCCGCGAGCAGTCGACCGGCATCGGTCAAATCAACCAAGCGGTGACCCAGCTCGACAGCGTGACCCAGCAAAACGCAGCGCTGGTGGAACAAGCCTCTGCCGCCGCCGGATCGTTGCAAGAACAAGCACGCCAACTGGCTGACGTGGCCAACAGCTTCCAACTCAGTGCCTCGCACGTGGGTGCGCCTCGCTTGGCCCCAGCGCCCACCCGAGCCCGGGCGCCTGCCCCTGCACCTGCCGCACCGCGCAAACTGAGCACACCGCCAGCACCCACCCGACTGAGCGCACCGGCCAAGCAACTGGCAGCCAGCAGCGCCCCCCGGCCAGCCGCCGCCACGCCGCCTGCACCCAAACCCGCACCGGCCCCTGCGCCAGCCCCATCAGGCGGCAACGACGAGTGGGAAAGCTTCTGACAAAAAAAGACCCGCAACAGCGGGTCTTTTGGTATCTGCCGGGTGATGAGGCAGAAGTTCGTTCACTCCAACACGATCTTGCGTTCCTTGATCAGCGTTGAGAGCACACGACCTTCTTCGGTCAACAACTTCTTGAAGTCTGGGTTGTCCAAGCCCACGGGCTCTGCTCCCAAGGCCTCGTAGCGGGTCTTGGTGTTGGGGTTCAGCAGCGCTTTGGCAATCTCGCGGTTGAGGCGACTCACCACGTCTGCAGGGGTGCCATTGGGCGCCCACATGCCAAACCAGATGTCCAACTCAGCGCCTTTGAAGCCCAGTTCAGCCAACGTGGGCACGTCAGGGAAAAAGGACGATCGTTTGTCACCGGCCACGGCCAACATGCGGACTTTGCCAGAGCGCACGTGGGGAAAGGCAATGCCCGGGTCAAACACGTAATCGGCTTGCCCGGCCATCACATCTTGCAAAGCAGGCGCTGCACCCCGGTAGGGAATGTGGGTCACATGTGTGCCCAATACCTGGTTGAACAACTCACCTGCCAGGTGTGGCGGCGTTCCAGGGCCTGCCGAGGCATACGACAACTTGGAACTGTCAGCCTTGGCCATGGCCACCAACTCTTTGGCGTCTTTGACCGCCAACTGCGGCTTGACCACCAAGTACATCTGGCTGCGCCCGACACCCGCCACGGGTGTGAGGTCGCGCGATGGCAAGATGGTTTGCTTGAACAACGAGGGGTTCGCCGTCTCGACCGAGGTGGGGGCAATCAACACGGTGTAGCCATCTGATGGCGCCCGGATGACTTCGCTGGCCGCCAGGTTGCCGCTGGCCCCGGGTTTGTTGTCCACCACGACGGACTGCCCCAGCTGCTCGCTCAGGGATTGGGCCATCACGCGGGCAATCACATCCGTGGTGCCGCCAGGCGCAAAACCCACCACGATTTTGAGGGGTTTGTTGGGCCATTGTTGGGCTTGGGCGGCACCGAAGGCGCCGAGGGTGAACACCGCTGTGGCTGCCCACTGCATCCAGGTGCGTCGGGGGGCCGTCCGGGCCGCGTTGAACGTATTGTTTTTCATCAAAGTCTCCATCCGTTTGACAACGACTGTCTGCGACGACAGCAAGGCGATGGCCGTCACACCACCTTGCCAGTGAAACTCACTTCACGTACTTGCGGAACTCGGGTTTGCGTTTTTCGCGGAAGGCGTTGCCGCCTTCTGCCGACTCGGGCGTTTCGTAATACATCTTGAGGGCGTGCATGGCCAAACCGCCCATGCCGCGGATCATCTCGGTGTCAACGTTGAAGGACTTCTTGGCCAGCGCGATGGCGGTGGGGCTTTTCTCGAGGATTTCGTCGCACCATTTGCGCACTTCGGCATCCAGTTGGTCGGCAGGCACCACGGCATTTACCAAGCCCATGGCCAGGGCTTCTTGCGCCGAATAGCGGCGGCACAGGTACCAAATCTCGCGGGCTTTTTTCTCACCCACCACACGCGCCAAGAGGGCGGTGCCAAAGCCGGGGTCAACCGAGCCCACCTTGGGGCCCACTTGGCCGAGCTGGGCGTTTTCAGAGGCGATGGCCAGGTCACAAATCGTGACCAGCACATTGCCGCCACCCACGGCAAAGCCGTTCACTCGGGCAATGACGGGTTTGTTGCAATCGCGGATGGCGCTTTGCACTTCTTCAATGGGCAAACCGATGGTGCCACGCCCACCGTAGCCGCCGTCTTGTGTGCCTTGGTCCCCGCCTGTGCAGAATGCTTTTTCACCGGCACCGGTCAACACCACCACACCGACGCTGCGGTCGTGGTCGGCGTCTTTGAACGCGTGGATCAACTCTTCGCAGGTATTGGCCGTGAACGCGTTGTAAGCCTTGGGGCGGTTGATGGTGATGGTGGCAATGCCATCGGCCTTGGTGTAGAGGATGTCGTCGTAAGTGATGTCGCTTTTCATCGGAAGCTCCTTGTGTGTTGAATGTGGAATGGGGTATTGAGCGTCAGCCCACCATCGTCAGGCCGCCCGAGACGCTGATGACTTGCCCCGTGATGAACGCCGCATCGTCACTGGCCAAAAAGGCAATCGCGCCAGGCAGATCGGCAGGCTGCCCCAAGCGGCCAAAAGGAATGGCTTTGGCCAATGCGCCGCGCAACTTCTCGCCTTGCTCGCCTTCTCCTGCAAAGTCAGCAAACAAAGCGGTGTCTGTGGGGCCAGGGCACACCACGTTCACGTTGATGTGTTTGCGGGCCAATTCGCGAGCAATCGTTTTCGAAAAGGCGATCAGACCGCCCTTGCACAAGGCGTAGACGGCTTCACCCGATGAGCCCACGCGGGCAGCATCGGAGGCCACGTTGACCACGCGCCCGCGCCCCCGCTCTGACATGCCTTTGAGCACCGCATGGTGCATGTGCAGTGCACCGTAGAGGTTGATGGCCACGATTTGTTCCCACAGCGCCTTGTCGGTCTTCAGAAAGTTGCCAGCGCGGTCCCAGCCGGCGTTGTTCACCAGCACATCGACCGGGCCCAATGTGGCCTCGATCGCGGCAACGCCATCGACCACTTGCGTTTGATTTGTCAAGTCGACGATGAAAGCCTGTGCACGGCCACCTGCAGCCGTGATGCTTTGCACCACAGCCTCTGCGGCCTTGGGGCTGATGTCCACCACAGCCACTTGGGCACCTTCTTCACCAAACCGTTGGCAGGTCGCAGCACCAATGCCGCCGCCGCCGCCAGTTACCACCACCACTTGGTCTTGAAGTCCACGCATTGCTTTTGCTCCTGTAAAAAAATGTCCAATCGGTTCACACCATCGCTTACGATGGCGGCCGTTGTGTTGACTTGCTATTTGCCCTCTGCCCCATGCCTGACTTGAGCACCGAGAAACATCACGCCGTACACGAGATCAACAACCGTCTGTTTTTTCGGTTGTTTCAGACGGCCAACACGCTGCACACCAAGGGCACGCAAGCGATTGAAAAATTTGGCGTCACGACACAACAATGGTCGGTGTTGGGCGCGCTGTCTCGCCCACAAGCCAGCGATGGCATGTCGATTGGCGACCTGTCCCGCTTCTTGCTCGTCAGTCGACAAAACCTCACAGGTCTGTTGTCGAGGCTGGAGCGTGATGGCCTTTTGGAACGTGCCACCAGCGAGTCCGACAGGCGATCCCGCAAAGTCAAGCTCAGCCCTCAGGGCGTGACCTCGTGGTTGCAGTTGCAAGAGCCCATCCACCGGTTTTACGACGAGGCTTTGAAAGACTTGTCTTTTGACGATCGGTTGGCGTTCATCCACTACTTCAAGAAGCTGCAAACCAACATGGCGAGGCTGTGACGCGCGCATGGGGAACCTTTGCTCACGTCAGGCGGATGCCTGATTTTTCGCGGGCAATGATCATCTTCATGATGTTGGCCGTGCCATCCCCGATTTGCAGGCCCAACACATCTCGGTACCGTTGGGCAAAAGCGTAGTCACTCGCATAGCCGCCGTGCCCATGCGTGAGCAGGCATTGGTGAATGATTTCGCAGGCCAGTTTGGGCCCCCACCATTTGCACATGGCCGCCTCTGCCGTGTGAGGCTTGCCTTGGTCTTTCAACCACAAGGTGCGCAGGCAGTGCCACCGCAGTGATTCGAGATAGGTCTCGGCCTCGGCCAGGGGGAAGGTCACGCCCTGGCGTTCGATGATGGGCTGGCCAAAGGTTTCGCGGGTCTTGGCGTATTCCCACGCCTCATCCAAGGAGGCTCGGGCCACGCCCAGGCATTGCAGGCCGATCAACGCACGGCTGTAGTCAAAGCCCTGCATCACCTGGATGAACCCCTGCCCTTCGTCGCCCAACATGTGGTCAGCGGGAACCCTGACATTGTCGAAAAAGATGGACCCACGCCCTACGGCACGGGTCCCCACATCGTCAAACGCGGTTCGGGTCAGGCCAGGCAAATCCATGGGCACCAAGAAGGCACTGATGCCGCGCGCACCGTCGGACTCTTTGCCAGTGCGGGCAAACACCACGGCCACGTCGGACTGGTCGGCCAGTGAGATGGAGGTCTTTTCGCCATTGATGACGAAGTGATCGCCGTCGCGCACAGCTTTGAGTTTCAGTCGTGCAGCGTCAGAACCCGCACTGGGCTCGGTCAACGCAATCGCCACCAATTTGTCCCCCGCCAGAATGGGTTTGAGCCACCGGGTCTTCAGGAACTCAGGCGCGTGCGTGGCGATGATGTGGCCACACAAAGACACCAAGAGGTTGATGTAAGACATGTTGAAGTCGCCATAGGCGATCTGCTCCAACAACAGACCGCTGGTCACGCAATCCAAACCCATGCCACCGTAGGTCTCAGGCAACTCAGGCCCGAGAAAGCCCATGCTGCCCATGGCTTTGATCGTGTCACGGTCAACACGTGCCGTCTTGTCACCCGCACGGTAGCCAGGTGCCAATTTTTGAACCGCAAAACGGCGCGCCGTTTCAATCAACGCTTGCTGCTCATCGGTCAGGTTGAAGTCCATGCTGTCTCCTTGTTTGCGATGGGCGGAGTTTAGAAAATCAAACCAACATATGTCAACATCTTTACCTAATTTATTTTTCTCACGAAAAAATGTGATGGTAAAAATTTGTCAATTTAAGGGTAAATACCAGGAAATTTGGCTGTACCTTGCGGGATAAACAGTATTGCCAAATTCAATTTATGGAAATATATTGACTCTTTATGGCAAAAATGAGATGACCTCAGCAGGTCATCTCAGATGCCTGCGTCGCAACAAGGAGACCCCACCGTGCAGTTCGATCCTGTCCTCGTCCCACCTCGCCTCTTGACCATGACCCAGGCTGGCCACTGGCGCAACCAGACCATCAATCACTTCATGAAAGAGGGTCTGCAGCACCACGCCCAGCACACAGCGGTGGTGGCCTACCGAAGCGATGCGCCCAAACCGGTACGGTTGACTTACGCAGAGCTCGATCAGCAGGTGGATCGGATCGCCAGAGGGTTGATGGCCTTGGGTGTGGGGCGAGGCGATGTGGTCAGCTGGCAGTTGCCCAACTGGTGGCAATTCGTGGCCTTGGCACTGGCCTGTGCCCGGATTGGCGCGGTAGCCAACCCGGTGATGCCGATCTTTCGCCAGCGGGAACTCAAGTTCATGTTGGACTTTGGCGAATCCAAAGTGTTCATCGTCCCCAAAACCTACAAAGGCTTTGACTACGAAGACATGGCCAACGGCATGCGCGGTGACCTGCCGTTCTTACAACACCTGGTCGTCGTGGATGGTCAGGGTGCCAACAGCTTTGACAAGGTCTTGTTGCGTCAAGACACGCCGCCACTCAACACAGAAGGACTGGCACCCGACGATGTGCAATTGCTGATGTACACCTCAGGCACCACGGGCGAGCCCAAGGGCGTGATGCACACCTCCAACACCTTGTTTGCCAACCTGCATGGGTTCATCAAGGCCTATGGGCTCAGTCAACAAGACGTCATCCTCGGGGCATCGCCCATGGCCCACCTGACCGGGTTTGGCTACCTCGCGATGATCCCCTTGATCCTCAACGGAACGACCGTCTTGCAAGACATTTGGGAACCTCGACAAGCACTGGAGCTGATCCACAGCGAGGGCATCACCTACAGCATGGCATCGAGCCCATTCGTTGCGGACTTGTGCAACGCAGCCGAAGCGGGCGGCCCCGTCTCGCCTCAGTTTGCGAATTTCTGCTGCGCTGGCGCCCCCATTCCGCCTGTGTTGATTGAGCGTGCGCGCAAAGTCTTGGGTTTGGCGGTCAGCTCTGCGTGGGGCATGACAGAGTGCGGCGCCGTGACGGTCACCGAACCTCACCGGACCGATGAGAAATCCGGCAGCACCGATGGCAAACCACTGCCGGGCATAGAACTCAAGGTGGTGAATGTGGACGGCAAGCCCGCGCTGCCCGGAGAAACAGGCAAGCTGTACGTGCGTGGCTGCTCTTTGTTTGCGGGTTACCTCAAGCGGCCCCACCTGAATGCCACCGACGTTGAAGGCTGGTTTGACACCGGCGACTTGGCCTACCTGGATGCCGAAGGCTACGTTCGAATCAATGGACGCAGCAAAGACCTGATCATCCGGGGTGGCGAAAATATCCCGGTGATGGAAGTTGAAAACCTGCTGTACAAGCACCCCGCCGTGGCCACGGTCGCGATCGTGGGCTACCCCGATGCCCGACTGGGTGAGCGGGCTTGCGCCTTCATCGCCGTCAAACCCGGCCACAGCCTGACCCTGGACGACATCAGCCGCTACTTGACCGAACACCAGGTCACCCGCCAATACCACCCCGAGCGCTTGGAGTTGATGGAAGATTTACCCAAAACGCCGAGTGGGAAGTTGCAAAAATTCCGGCTCAGAGACATGGCCAAATCCTTTGGCAATTGACGTCACCGACGACATGGTGACACCTGACCGTGGGGAGGCTTGCAGGACCTCAGTGAGGCACAGCGCGGTCAATCTGGGTCATGACGGTCGTGGATTTGACCTGCCCGAGGGTGCGTTCAATTTTGATCGGGAGGGGCAAGTCAGGCACCATCCAGTAAACACTGCGCACACTGGGCGAGCCATCTGACTTTGATTCGATGGATTCGATGCGAAACGCGTTGAAGTTCCCAGCGGGCAAGGCCAGAGGCTCTCGGGCCACGATGTGGTTCTGGAGGGTCACCGCACGCTGCCGACCAAAGAGTGCCTTGTTGCTGAGCGTGAACTGGTGGGCAGACGTCCACCGCATCCCCACTTGCATCAAGCCGCCCGGCACATAAGACAAGGGGGGGTCAATGACGGCGTCAGGGGTCATGACCAAGCCTGCTGAGCGGTCATACACCGACACCATCGGCACGGCCTTGGCGTTGCCCAATTCCACAGCCGTCAGCTCCACCCGATCTGCATCGACCTTAGAGACGCGTGTCTCTAGCGTGGACTGGATCGATTTGCCGGTAGGGAGTTGAACGGTGGTGATTTGCCGGTAGGCCTCTCCTGGGCGGAATTTGCTGGTTTGGTACGGCAGGTCTGAGCCCTGGCCGAGACCGCCTTGCACCACCAAAGACGGGGCACTGAGTTGATTGATCCGCGCATGGGCCGCTTCAGCGATCAGGCCATTGGGCTGCTTTTGAACGAACGCGTAAAAGTCGTCCACACGGACCGAGGCCTTGATGCGGTCCCAGTCCTGCTTTTCTTGGTCAAACCGCGCCAACAACTGCTGCGCAGAGGGCTGGTCTTGCGCCATGACCCGCCCTTCGTTGAAAAAGAAGTCCTCTTCCAGGCTGGTGGATTCCCAGGGGATTTGCCGCCCATCAGAGGCCTTGCGCACGGCAAACCGAACACGCTTGAAGACATCCTCAATGCGGGCTTGCGGCCGCTTCAACTCTTGCAGCAGGAAACGGGTGTACAGGCCATTGGCAGACTGTGCATCGCCATCTTCGGCCACGTTGCCAGGCGCTGTGGCGTAAGCCAGAAACGTTCCGCTGGGTGCATCCAGCGGCGCCAATCCTTTGCCGCTGGCGATCGGACCAAAAGGATTGTTTCGGCAAGCATCCAACACCACAATGTTCATGCGCGTACCCGCCTCGGTCAACGCCGCAATCACCGTGCTGACGTCCACGCTTTGCAGCGGCACATCGCCTGGGCGTTGCAAGTTCGCCTCCACCGGCAGCATGAAATTTCTGGCGTCCACCTGCACACCATGACCGGCGTAGTACAGCAGACCGATGCCTTGTTTGCCCCGCAACAGGGCCTTGAACTGGTCCACGGCGTTCACCATGTGGGCGCGCGAACTGTCTTGTAACACCAGCACCTGGAATCCAAGGTCCCGCAGCGATTGGGCCATGGCTTTGGCATCGTTCCCTGGATTGGCCAGGACTGGCGCGTGGCGGTAAGCCCCGTTGCCAATCACCAAGGCCACCCGCAGGTCTACCGGTGCTTGAGCGCGGGCAGCAGCCAAACCCAGCGTGATCGCCACCAACACCCATCGAACACCGCAAGGCAGGTGAACGCGCATGCGGTCAACCCAAGGACGGCGCACAGGAACCAGAGGATCAGGAGCTGAACAAGAAATTCATCACGTCGCCATCTTTGAC
>CAZHDP010000077.1:0-10913 GCA_964531605.1 uncultured Burkholderiaceae bacterium
CCCGCCACCTTGCAGATCGGTCACCGCCAGCGTCACACCGTCATCGTCCTGCGTCAGTTGCGTGACCTCGTGCTGCAAACGCACGTGCACATCGCCATAGCGCGCCACGCCTTGGCGCAGCACCCGTTCCAGTTCGGGTTGGTGAAAGTAGTGGTTGTTGGCACAGCCATGGGGGCCGTTCAAGCTGGTGCCTCCTCGGATCAGCAGCGTCTCGTCGATCGCGTTCACAAAGCGCATGCCCTGGATGCCCGGGCGAGAGATCGTGTCAACGGCTGCGCGCAAGCCCAAGCCCTGGAAAACGCGCATCACCTCGCCGTCAAAGTGGATGGCCCTCGGCAACGGGTAGATGTCTGCGTCTTTCTCCAGGACACACACCGACAAGCCACGCTGCCCCAGCAGGTTGGCCAAGGTGGCCCCGGCAGGCCCGTAGCCAATGATGGCCACATCAAACACCGCACCTGCGGCGCTTGCTTTCAGCTCGCCTTGACGTCCCATGCTCATGCCCCTTGATCCGCACCCATCAGCCGCACCATGCTTTCGCGCCACTGCGCTCGCGGCTGGAACTTGGGCCGTGCACGGGCCATTGCCTCTGCCTGGGCAAGCACCACGTCGTCAGGTTGATCAAGGTCGATGACCTCTCGCAACGGCTGTTCGCAATACCAAGGGGTATCGCAAAACACCTCCAAGCGATTGCCCTCAGGGTCACGGAAATAAATCGAGATCGCATTGCCATGGGTCGCACACAGCAGTTCGGTTACATCAGCATCTGCAGCCACACTGTCACGCACCACGCGCAAGGTCGCGAGATCAGGCACACGCAGGGAAATCTGGTTGATCACGCTGAAGCTCAAATCAACAGGCCGTCCCGTGGCCAACACCACCTGGTGGTGCTCCGAGGGGTCCCGGCTCAAAAACACCAGCTTCACATGCCCCAGATCCCCCCGGTCGGTCTCTGTGAAACACAGGCGCTCCTTGTAGAAACGTGCCATGCGCTCAATGTCGCGCACATAGAAACCCATGTGACTGAACACCAAGGCACGAGGGTCGCGAAGCAAGTGTGAGGGAGTGGACACGGTATCTCCTGGCAAATTTGATGGGTGATGGCACGATTTTGACACATCACGGTTATTTTTCAATTATTTTCTCATAATTTGACAATTTAATTGTTTTAAATAAAAATTAGAGCCTATATTTCTCATTGAAATTTCAACACAACGACTGGAGATCCCATGCCCAACCACCCTTCGCGCCGCTCAGGCTTGACCGCCATCGCATTGGCCTTGCTCACCACCTGTGGCACCCTGGCACACGCCCAGGCACAGGCACAGGACTACCCTAGCAAGCCAGTCCGCATCATTGCGCCGTTCCCCACCGGAACGGGGCCAGACGCCAACACCCGTGAAATCGCTGCTGAACTGACGAAAGTCTTGGGACAAACCGTGGTGGTGGAAAACCGCCCTGGGGCCTCCACCATGATCGGCATGGAGGCTGGCGCCAAAGCCAACCCGGATGGCTATACCTTGGTGATGGGCAGCACGACGTCGATGTCCGTCGTGCCCTACCTGTACAGCAAAGTGCCCTACCAGGCGGAACGCGATTACGCCCCGATCAGTCTGGTGGGTTTGCTCAACACGGCCTTGATTGCGCACCCCAGCGTGACCCACAAAGCGGCCAAAGAATTGATCACGCAACTGAAAGCCCAGCCAGACTCGGTGGTGGCTTCCACCTCTGGCATCGGGAGCTACTCGCATTTGGCAGGCGAGTGGTTTGCCCACGGCTCGAACACGAAAATCAAATTTGTGCCCTACAACACGACCAGCCCTTACGCAGACCTGGTTGGCGGGCAAGTGCAGTTGATGTTTGATGCGCTGCCCGCGGCCATTGGCAACGTGAAAGCCGGCAAGCTCAAGGTGTTGGCGTTGACGGGGGCCAGCCGGCACCCGAACTTCCCAGACGTGCCCACGTTTGCAGAGGCGGGCCTGCCCGACTACAGCCCCACCGCGTGGATTGGCCTGTTTGCACCCGCAGGAACACCCCAAGCCATCGTGGACAAACTGGGGGCAGCGATGCAAAAAGCCACCACACAAAACCCTGCTTTGATCGAGAAATGGCGCTCGTATGGTGGCGAACTCAAGGCCATGCAACCGGCCGAGTTCGCAGCCTTCTTGAAAACCGACTCGGCCAAGTGGGGCCAAGCCATTCGCCAAGCTGGGGTCAAACTGGACTGACGCTGCGCGCTCGGGCCGTCGCGTCTTTGGCGGCCAAGTAAGCGAACACCAAACCGGGCCCGATGGTGATGCCCGGTGCGGTGTACACGCCAGCCATGATGGAGTTCATGTCATTGCCCACGGCGTACAGACCACCGATGGCTTGGTGCTGCCCGTTCAGCACCCGCGCCTGAGGGTCAGACACCAGACCTGTGGATGCGCCGATGTCGCCGGGGTAAAGCTTGACGGCGTAATAGGGCCCGGTGTCCAGCGCCCCGAGGTTCGGATTTTTGCCTGGCCATGCGGGGTCGCCAATGTTCTTTTGGTAAGCCGTTTCGCCACGGTGAAAGTCGGGGTCCACGCCCGTTTGCGCAAAGGCATTGAGTTGCTCAACGCTGCGACGCAACGCCTCAGGTGGCAAGCCCAACTTCTGGGCCAAAGCCTCCAAGCTGTCACCTTCGGTCAAATAGCCGTCGGCCAAAAACGGGGCCAGCCCCTTACCGCCGGGGCGCACCATACCGATGCCGTAACGGCGCAGTGCGTTGGCGTCGCAAATCAAATAGGCGGGGATCGCCGAAGCACCCGTGGTTGGGCGGTGAGCCGCCTGCATCGCCAGCCCAAACAGGTGGTACGAAGTGCTCTCGTTCACAAAACGCTCACCCGCACCATTGACCGTGATGAAGCCAGGCTTGGCACGGTCCATCACAAAGTGCGGGAACACCGCACGGCTGCCATCGGCTCGGGGTCGGATCGACACTGGCGCCCAAAACGCGTGGCTGAGCCCGCCTTGTCCCCACTGGGCACCCGCTGCACGGGCCACATCCAGTGCTTCACCGGTGTGGCCGGGCGCGCCAGGGCACCATGCGGCATCCACACCGGGCAACATCTCAGCGCGCAATGACGGGTGGCGATTGAACCCGCCACTGGCCATCACCACCCCTTGGCCCACGTCCACAACACAGCGCTGCCCACCCTGCACCAAGCTCACGGCCGTGATGCCTTGGGCATCGGTCTGCAAACCTTCCAGACGGGTGTTCAAGGCCAGCGTGACATTGGACCGCTGGGTCAGCGAATACAACAAGCGCCCCACCAGCGCATTGCCCATCACCAAACGCGTGCCACGCGGGTAACCCAGGCGGTCCATGGCATGACGCATCACGATCTGCACCGAATGCTTGAACGAAGCCCACGACCCCGTCATGCCCAACAGGTGGTTGATGTCCGTGCGGTCCACCATCATCCCCCCCAGCACCGTGAATTCCGGGATCGGTGGGCGTATCAATTTGAAATGCTCGCCCAGCAAACGGCCGTCAAACGGCAAAGGCTCCAAGGCACGGCCACACAGGGTGGAGCCGCCCAGGTCAGAGATGTAGTCCGGGTGTTTGGGGTAAGGGCGAAACTGCACCGCAGAGTTGGCCTCGATGTGGGCAATGGCCGCCGCACCGTTGTCCAAAAATGACTGCCGCAACGCGGCAGGGCTGCGCTCGCCAATCGCGTTCGTCAGGTAGCGCGCTGCGTCGGCCAAGGTGTCTTCTGGGTTGACCTTGGCTGCGTGGTGGGTGCCCGGCACCCACGTGGTGCCCGCAGACCAGGCGGTGGTGCCGCCCACATGCGCTGTTCGCTCCACCAACAGCACTTGGGCACCTTCGATGGCGGCAAACAAGGCCGCAGCCATGCCCGCACCACCAGCGCCCACCACCACGACGTCGTACGAAGCCTTGTCAGGCAAAGCATTCAGGATGTTCATGCAACCCCCTTTTCCAGCAGGAAAGCAACCATCAGGTCTTTGACCTTGGCAAACATGTCTCCGCCTGTGACAGTTTGGCAACCCTTCGCCCGTGCCGCAGCAATCAAGGGCGTGATCACGGGTTGGGTGATGACACAGCCGACAAACATGTGGCTCTGGAGTTGATCCACTTGCAGGGGATAGGCATCTGACGCCTTCATGCCCACAGGCGTGGCATTCACCACCACCTCAAAACCGGTCGGATCTGCACTGCCGCTGGACACCTGCCCCAAGCCCAGGCTGGCCAATCGGTCAACCAGCGTGACGCGACGCACAGCGTCTTCGTCATGGATGGCCAACGCGGTGACCCCTGCTGTCAACAAAGCGTGGGCAATGGCCGAGCCTGCACCGCCAGCCCCCACCAACAAGGCGCGCTTGCCGAAGGGTTCACCCCCCTTTTCACGCATCGCACTGACAAAGCCGGTGCCATCGAACATGTCGCCGTGCCACGTGCCATCTGCATTGCGGCGCATGGTGTTGACGGTGCTCAAAAAACCCGCACTGTCAGAGACTGTGGCGCACAGTTCACGGCATGCAAACTTGTGCGGCACGGTAACGATGATGCCGTCCACGTTCTGCGCCAAGGACACACCTTGCACCCAAGCCGATAACTGGGCGGGTGACACATGGGCCGGCATGACAAACGCATCGCGCCCCTGGTCATGAAACGACTGGGTCACCCCCGATGGGGATTTGACCTGGGCGATCGGGTCGCCCACGATGAAGTACACGCGGGAAGCCCCGCTCAAGCTCACTGTGGCCATGTTGATCTTTGCTCCGTTGCTGACATTGGAAGGTGAATGGACGGCATGGTACTAAAAAATGGAATGACATTCAATTATTGAATTTAATTCCAAATACAGATACACTTGCCAGCAACTCGAATGACTCAACCCTCACCCTACCCGGCAACGAAAGCACTCATGAGCGGCGTCCTTGAACGAACACTGGGCATCCTGGAATTGCTGTCCCGTCACGGCGACGGCATGGAATTGGCGGCCATCGCCGACCAGCTCAACATCCCGCGCAGCGCGGTGCACCGCTTGCTGGCCGACCTGGGCCGTTGCGGCTACGTGCGGCAGGCACGCAACCACGGCGACTACATGCTGACCACCAAATTGGTGTCGATGGGCTTGAGCTACCTCAGCAACAGCGGCATCGTGGACATCGCCCAGCCCTTGCTGAACCATTTGGCGGACATCTCTGGCGAATTGGCCCGCCTGAGTGTGGTGGACGGCGAGCGGCTGACGTGGGTGGCACGCGCCCAAGGCTCACGCCAAGGCCTGCGCTACGACCCCGACATGGGCAGCGATGCACGCCTGTCGTGCTCATCGTCCGGTTGGGCCTGGCTCTCTACCCTGGGAGACGACGAGGCTTTGGCACTGCTTGCCAAGCAGGGCCTGGGCAACCCCCAGGATTTCGGCCCCAACGCCCCCACCAGCTTGCAGGCTGTCATGCAACAGGTGCACCGCACCCGCGAACAAGGCTTCAGCCTCACCGTCGACACCTACTCGCTGGGCCTGAGTGCCCTGTCAGCGCCAGTGCGTTTGGCCAACCTGCCTGCCATGGGCGTGCTGACCCTGGCTGGCCCTACCGTGCGGTTTTCGGAAGAACGCATGCGCAGCCTCGCACCCGAACTGGCGAACGTGGCGGCCCAATTGGCAGCCGCCAGTGGTGCATCGCCCTTCTTCGCCCAAACCACCTCGGCCAATGCCTCTGCAAACACCACTGCAGCCTCAGGCCCACAAGGTCGTCAACCGATCTACGCCCCCTGATCCCACCCCTGATCCACCCCCCAGATCCACCCCCTCAGACATGCGCACTGAACCTTTGAACTGTGACCTCTTGGTGATCGGCTCTGGCGCGGGCGGCCTGTCTGCGGCAGTGCGTGCAGCCCGTTTGGGCCTGAAGGTGATCGTGGCCGAAAAAGAGGCACAGTTTGGTGGCACCACGGCTTGGTCAGGCGGCTGGATGTGGATTCCACGCAACCCCTTGGCCACGGCTGCAGGCATGGTGGAAGACATCGAGCAACCGCTGGCCTACCTGCGCCACGAGTTGGGCGAGCGCTTTGACGAGGCCCGTGCCCGCACGTACCTCGAAGCTGCACCGGCCATGGTCGAGTTCTTTCGCACCCACACGCAGCTGCAGTTCATCGATGGCAATGGCATCCCTGACTTCCATGGCCGCACGGCCAACGCTGTCACCGGTGGTCGCTCCGTGTGCGCGGCCCCTTTCGATGGTCGACGATTGGGTGCGCAACTGTCTCGCCTCAAACCCCCACTGTATGAAACCACCTTGTGGGGCATGGGCATCGCCTCTGGGGCAGAGCTGCGTCATTATTTGAACGCGCTGCGCAAACCTGCTTCGTTCGCCTATGTGACGCGCCGCGTCCTGCGTCATGCGTTGGACTTGCTGTTGTACCGCCGTGGCATGCGCCTGGTCAACGGCAACGCCCTGGTCGCAGGTTTGGCCGCCTCGGCCATCGACCAGGGTGTGGACATCCTGACCCGCCACCCCGCGTTGCGCTTGCTGCGTGAAGCCTCGCATGACCCCACACGCGTGACCGGGGCCGTGCTGGGCAGCGACGATGGCGAGGTCACCGTCCAAGCACGCTGCGGCGTGGTCTTGGCCTGCGGAGGCTTCCCCCATGACGTGGAACGAAAAAAAGCCCTGTTGTCCCATGCGCCCACAGGCTTGGAACACCGCTCGGCGGCGGCGCGTGGCAACACCGGTGACGGCTTGCGCCTGGGTGAACAGGCTGGCGGTGTGGTGGACACCGGGCTGCGACAGGCTGCGGCACTGGCCCCCGTGTCGCTGGTGCCTCAAGCCGATGGCAGTGAAGTGCATTTCCCCCACCTGATTGAGCGGGCAAAGCCGGGGTTGATCGCTGTGATGGCCAATGGACAACGGTTCACCAATGAGGCCGACTCGTACCACGACTTCATGCAAGCCCTGCTGGCCGCCACCCCGGCTGGCCAAACGGCACAAGCTTGGCTGCTCTGTGACCACGCGTTCATCCGTCACTATGGCTTGGGGGCCGTGAAGCCTGCGCCCATGCCTCTGCGCCCGTGGTTGACCAAACGCTATGTGGTGTGCGGCGCAGACCTGGAAGCTTTGGCCCTTGCCTGTGGCATCGATCCGGTGGCGCTGCAAGCCACGGTCACCCGCTACAACGCACAAGCCTTGCGCGGGCAGGACGAGGATTTTCACAAAGGCGAAACCACCTACAACCGCGTTCAAGGCGATGCTGACCACGGCCTGCCCAACCCGTGCATGGCCCCGCTGCAACAGGGACCGTACTACGCTGTTCGCGTGGTCCCCGGCAGCTTGGGCACGTTTGCGGGCTTGAAAGTCAACACCCAAGCCCAGGTGCTGGACGCCCAAGGCCAAGCCATCGCCGGCTTGTACGCCGGAGGCAACGACATGAACAGCCTGATGGGCGGCTGCTACCCCAGCGGTGGCATCACGCTGGGCCCCGCGATGACCTTTGGCTTTTTGGCGGCAGCGCACGCAGCCAGCCAAAAATAAACCCTTAAAAAACCCATAAACCGCAATATCCACAAGCACTTAAAGCTATCAAATCAAGAGCAAAACCTCACCAACGCACACCATGTACTACGAACTCGCCACCCTCACTCTGCCGTTTGGCTCCGCGGCACAAGCCGCCATCCATGTCCAAACCTTTGCCGCTGCGCCCGATGCCCAAGGCGAGTTGCTGGGGTGCTGGTTCACCGACATTGGCGTGCTCAACCAGATGACCGTGCTGCGGGGTTTCAACACCCTTGAGGCACTGACCACCGAGCGGGTGCGCACCCAACAGAGTGCCAGCCCCTTCAACTGCGGCGAGATTTACCAAACGCTCACGCAAGAGAGCTACCGGGCCTTCCCGTGGATGAAACCTGTGCGCCCCAGTGCCGAATCAGGCATCAGCGGCCCGGTGTACGAAATCCGCACCTACGGCATCAAACCCGGCGGCGTGCAAGCGACCATTGACCTGTGGGAACAAGCGGTGCCTGCGCGTGAAAAGCTGTCGCCTTGTGTGGTGGCCATGGTGGCGCTCGACGGGCCTCTGCGCTTCACCAACATTTGGGCCTACCCCACGCTGGACGCGCGCGCGCAAGCACGTGCCGATGCGGTAGCCCAGGGCATCTGGCCCCCCAAAGGCGGCCCCGCCCACCTGACGACGCAAATGGTCTCGACCATCGCACTGCCGACCGCCGTGTCGCCTTTGAAGTGAGCGTGCGATGAGCCGTGTTTATTCGTTGGCCTATTTAAGCTCCCACCGCTGCACGCCAGCAGAAGCCGTTCATGTTGCTGCCGCTCAGGGCTATGCGTACGTCGGCTTGCGCTTGTGGCCGAATGCACCGGGTGCGCCCCAGCAGTACCTGCTCGACAAGCCCGACGCTTTGCGCAACACCGTGGCTGCACAACGCGACACAGGTGTCGGCGTGTTTGACCTGGAGATCATCCGCATCGCAGAGGGCTTTGACCCTCATACCTGGGACGCGCTGTACGACGCCGGTGCAGCCTTAAACGCCAGAGCGATTTTGGTGGCTGGCGACGACACCGATGAGGCCCGTTTGACCGACAACTACGCCCACCTGTGTGAAGTGATGAAGCCGTATGGCATGACCGCTGACCTGGAATTCATGCCCTGGACCGCGGTACCTGACGCGCGCAGCGCGCTGCGCATTGTGCGCAACGCGGGCACGCCAGCCAATGCGGGCATTTTGGTGGACGCGATCCACTACGGGCGTTCTCACACCTCGTTGGACGACATCCGCGCCATTCCACGCGAACTGCTGCACTACGCCCAAATTTGCGACGCGGTCAAAGGCACGCACTTCAGCACCGAAGCCATGATTCACACGGCGCGGTGCGAGCGCTTGCTGCCCGGCGACGGCACCATCGATCTTCAAGCCTTGTTCGACGCCCTGCCCCCTGACCTGCCCATCAGCGTCGAAGTGATCAACCTGGAACGTGAAAAGACGGCCGATCCGTCCGCCTGGGCCGCCACGATGCTGGCCGCCAGCCGCCCATTTACAGAACCCCGCCTTTAACCTCTCATTTGCTTTACACCATGGACTTCTCTCTCAACGACGAACAAAAAATGATGATCGACACGGTGCGTCGATTCATCGCCGAAGAACTCAAACCCCTCGAAGACACGCTAGAGGCGCAAGGCAGCCTTGACCGGGCAACCGCTCAGGCTGTGCATGACAAAGCCAAGGCGCTGGGCCTGTACGCCCTCAACATGCCCGCAGAGCTGGGCGGCGGTGGCCTGTCCAACATGGACCGCATCTTGTGCGAGGAGCAATTCGGCCACACCACCGACATGCTGATTCGCAGGTCCTTCGGCAACGTGTACGAGCCCTTGCTGCATTGCAAAGGCGTGCAGGTGGAGCGCTGGCTGAAGCCGTCGGTCGAGGGCACACGCACCTGCGCCATCGCCATCACCGAGGCCGGTGCAGGCTCTGACGCCGCGGGCATCAAAACACGCGCCACACAGCAGGCCGATGGCAGTTGGGTGCTGAATGGCAGCAAGCACTTCATCAGCGATGGCGAGTGGAGTGATTTCTTTTTGGTCTCCGCCAAAACCGGCGACAAAGAGATTTCCATGTTCATGGTGGACAAAGGCTTGAGCGGCTTCACCGTGGGCAAAGACCAAAAAATGATGGGTCTGCGCGGCACGCCGCACTTGGAATTGTTCTTTGACAACGTGCCCCTTGAAGCTGTGGCGCTGCTCGGCGAACAAGGCCAGGGTTTCAAGCTGGCCATGGGCGCGCTGAACGTGGTGCGCCTCGCGCAGGTGGGTGCCCGTGCCGTGGGCAAGGCCACCCACGTGCTGGAGCTGATGGTGGATTACGCCACCCAACGCCAGCAGTTCAACACCAAGATTGGTGACTTCCAAATGGTCCAGCAGCAAATTGCAGACAGCGTGATCGAGGTGAACGCCGCCCGTTGGATGGTTTACCAGGCGGCGTGGATGCTGGACCAAGGCCTGGACGCGCGCGAGCAGATCGCCATGGTCAAGGTGCATGCGGCAGAGACCCTGGGTCGTGTGGTCGACCGTGCGGTGCAAATTTTTGGCGGCATGGGATTTTGCAAAGAGCTGCCCATTGAGCGCTACTACCGCGATGCACGCATTTACCGCATCTTTGACGGCACGAGTGAAATCCACCGGGGCGTGATCGCCAAGATGGCGATGAAAAAAGGCGCCGCCTTGTTTGATGTGAACCGCTGAGGAGTCGCGCATGAGCAGCAAATTCATGACCGCAGCCGAGGCGGCAGCCCTGATCCAAGACGGTGACACCGTGGGCTTGATGGGCGGCGGTGGCGGCCTGATGGAAGCGACCTGCCTGTTTGAAGCCGTGCAGGCCCGCTTTTTGGCCACCCAACAGCCACGCAACCTCACCATGGTGCACGCCTTGGGCATCGGCGACAAAAAGACCAAAGGCATGAACTGCTTTGCGCATGAAGGCTTGGTGCGCAAGGTGATCGGTGGGCACTGGGTGTGGTCACCTGCCATGCAGCAGTTGGCCTTGGAAGACAAGATCGAGGCCTACATCCTGCCCGGTGGTGTTTCCAGCCAATTGATGCGCGAAATCGGCGCGGGCCGACCTGGTTTGTTCACCCACGTGGGTCTGGGCACGGTGTGCGACCCGCGCCAAGGCGGTGGGCGCATGAACAAGGCGGCCAAAGACGATTTGGCCGAAGTGGTGCAGATGGACGGGCGCGAATACCTGCGTTACAAACCCTTCCCCATCCACGTGGCCCTGGTGCGTGCCAGTGCGGCGGACGAAGACGGCAACATCAGCTTTGAACATGAAGCGGCCAACCTGGACGCCCAGTCACTTGCGCTGGCTGCACGCAACAGCGGTGGGCGGGTGATCGTGCAGGTCAAAGAACGCTTGCCCCTG
>CAZHDP010000078.1:0-10890 GCA_964531605.1 uncultured Burkholderiaceae bacterium
TTCTTTGGACGCCGCCACATTTCTGGGCCTTGGCTTTGTACCGGGTTGAGGATTACCGCAAGTCTGGCCTGCCCATGCTCCCTGTTACCCACGGGAATGAATTCACCCGTCTGCAAGTGTTGTTGTACACCTTGGTGCTGTTTGCAGCCTGTTTGATGCCGTTTGTGTACGGCATGAGTTCGTGGATTTACCTGGCTGTCGCCATCGTGCTGAGTCTCGGATTCTGCGCCTACGGGTTTTGGTTGTGGCGAGAGTACTCCGACGAGCTGGCCCGCAAAACTTTTCGTTTCTCTCTGATACACCTGAGCGTGTTGTTTGCAGCACTGCTGGTGGACCACTATGCCCTCTGACCTCATGAAGCCCATATCCAACACCATGAATCAGCGTCGAAATGCTCTTAAAAAGATAGCAGACTGTGGCGTACTTGTTGCCGGAGGCACTGTTTTGGCTGCCCTGTCTGCCTGTTCAGAGCAAAAGCCTCAATTCAAGGCCGTCGATGTCACGGGCGCAGATTACGCCAAAGATTTCAGCCTCAAAGACCACAACGGCCAACTGCGCACGCTTGCCGATTTCAAAGGCAAAGTGGTGGTGATTTTCTTTGGCTACACACAGTGCCCTGATGTGTGTCCCACCACCATGGCTGAGATGGCAGAGGTCAAGAAACTGCTGGGTGCTGACGGGGACAAATTGCAGGCTTTGTTTGTCACGGTAGATCCAGAGCGCGATACCGCAGAACTGCTCAAAGCCTACATGGTCAACTTCGACCCGAGCTTCTTGGCTTTGCGCCCAGAGCCAAGCCAAATGGCAGATTTGGCCAAATACTACAAGATTTACTACAAAAAGGTGGATGGTAAAACGCCGACCAGTTACACCATGGACCACTCGGCCGGCAGCTTCGTGTACGACCCGCAGGGCCGTGTCCGGTTGTTCACCCGCTATGGCAGCGGTGCTCCCGCGCTGGCTTCAGACATTCAACTGCTGCTGAAAACCAGCGCGTGAGCGCTGACTGAAGACGGTTTCAGGCGTAAGCGGCCAGCGCCGTTTTCATCTTCTTCATGGCTGCCACTTCGATTTGGCGGATGCGCTCCGCGCTCACGCCATAGACGGCCGCCAGCTCGTGCAAGGTCATGCCGCCAGAGCCATCGTCATTCACTTTGAGCCAACGTTCTTCCACGATGCGACGGCTGCGCTCGTCCAAGGCGTCCAGCGCGGCAGCGATGCCATCACTGGCCAGCACATCGCGTTGGTGTGATTCAATGACCGCTGTGGGTTCTTGGGTGGCGTCGGTCAAGTACGTGATGGGACCGAAGCTGTCTTCGCCATCGTCACTGGGACCTGGGTCCAACATCACATCGCCGCCGGAGAGCCGGGTTTCCATTTCGATGACATCGGAGCGGGCCACATTCAGCTCGCGCGACATGATGTCAATTTCGCTCTCGCTCAAGGTGTCGCGGTGGGTGGACGCGTCAGCGGCAGCCGCATCTGCTTTGAACCCTTGCTTCATCGAGCGCAGGTTGAAAAAGAGCTTGCGCTGAGATTTGGTGGTTGCCACCTTCACCATGCGCCAGTTTTTCAAGATGTATTCGTGGATTTCCGCCTTGATCCAGTGCAGCGCGTAGCTCACCAAGCGGACGCCTTGGTCCGGATCAAAGCGTTTGACCGCTTTCATCAAGCCCACGTTGCCTTCCTGGATCAGGTCGCCATGTGGCAAACCGTAACCCAGGTACTGGCGCGACACAGACACCACCAAGCGCAAGTGAGAGAGCACTAACTTACCGGCTGCTTCAATGTTGTCGTCTGCACGAAACTTGCGCGCAAACTCTTGCTCTTGCTCAAGGGTAAGCATCGGCAGACGGTTGACGGCTGAAATGTAAGCATCCAGATTGCCCAGAGCGGGAATCACGCTCCAGGGATTTGCAACCGCCACTGCGGTGTTGGGAGAGATGCCAGAAAGACTGCTCATGCCAGAAACTCCATTCATAGAACTGAATATTAGCACTCTGTTTGAGAGAGTGCTAAGCAATAAGTTCAATCGATTTGATAGCCACCGACAATCACAACGCGCCAAACAACCCGCAAGAATACCCCTACATTGCACATGCAACATAATGTGACATTTTCACCTTTTCAGCGTCTAACCTATCATCCTAGGCAGGACTTCAACCGTCACCCTCAGCCCGTGACCTCGTGATGTGAATTATTCCGACAGTGTTGAGCGCAGCACAGAATACCTGCGACAAGCCTTGCCTTTGATGTCCCGTCAGGCGTCCGCCATGACGCCCATCAGCTACGCGGTCTGGTATGAGTATGTTTCCAAGCGTTCGCCAGCTTTGCGCATGGAGGTGGATGCCCACCTCGCGCAACACGGGCAGCTGGACGATTCGTACACCACCGAGGTGTTTCGTAAGCACGTGGCGGACATGGACCCGCAGGCTGCCAAAAAGGTGGTGGAGGGTTTCACCCGCATCTTGTCTGACATGGCAGAGAGCGCAGCAGAGGCCGGCGACCAAACCGCCAAATACGGCAGCTCGCTCGCCAGGCTGAATGACATGCTTCAAGTGCCTGTTGCCCATCTTGCGGCGCAGACGCCAGAAGCCGTTGCAGAAATCTTGCAGGGCACACGTGAAATGGGGCAGGCCATGGCAGGCTTGCAGCGCAGCTTGGAAAGCAGTCAGCGCGAAATCAACATGTTGCGCGAAGAAGTGCTGCGCGCTCGCAATGAATCGTTGATCGACAGCTTGACCGGACTGGCCAATCGCCGCGCGTTTGACCAGCATTTGTCGGTATGCCTGGCGAGTGCTCAGATGGGCAGTGCGTCGGTGGCGCCGTGCTTGGTGACGGCCGACATTGACCATTTCAAACGCATCAACGACACCTACGGTCACAGTTTCGGTGATCAGGTTTTGCGTGCGGTCGCCCAGGTCGTCAAGGCTTGCACGGGGCAACACCACGTTGCCGCGCGCACGGGCGGTGAAGAATTTGCCATTCTGATGCCGGGCTCCAGCGTGCCTGACGCTGCGACTTTGGCCGAGAAAATCCGCTCTGCGGTGTCACGCAGCCGCATCCGCCGTCAGGGCGCGGAGGAGACCTTGGCGAAAGTCACCTTGTCTCTGGGCGTCACGCTGTACCGCGCTGGCGAGGAAATGCGAGAGTTTCTAGAGCGCGCTGACCGGGCGCTGTACACCTCAAAAGAGCAAGGCCGTGACCGTGTCACGGTGTTCGCTGCTTGAACAGCAGTCCCGTGGAAAGCCCTGTGCCGCAGACGATGATCAACCCACAGATGAGCATCCACGGGGTCACGTCCTCGCCCAAAAAGACACTGCCGTAAAGCACGGCAAACACCGGCACCATGAAGGTGACGGCCAAGGCGCGTGACGGGCCTGCGCGCTCGATGATCCGAAAGTACAGCACGTAGGCCACACCCGTGCACAACACCCCCACGGCAATGATCGACAGCCATGCCGTCAGGCCGGGCCACTGGCTGGGCCAGAACCACAGTGTGGGCAATGCAAGCCCTAACGCCGCACCCGCTTGGCTGCCTGTGGCTGACACCAAGGGGGGCACGCCTTGCATGTGCCGTTTCGCAAAACTGGCTGCAATGCCGTAGCACAGCGTGGCCAGCAGGCAAGCCAGCACCGCCCAGCCCGGTGCAATGCCTGATACCCCAGCTTTGAAGCTGGCTTTGTCCCACGCCAACATGGCCACGCCAGCAAACCCGACCAACAGCCCCGCGGATCGCGAAGCGTTCAAACGATCACCCAGCCACAGCCACGCGACGATGGCGCCAAACAACGGCACGGTGGCATTCAAGATGGCCGACAACCCTGTGGTGATGGATTGCAGGGCAAACGTGTAACAGGCGAAGGGGATGGCCGAATTGAGCAGCCCCATCACAAACACGGGCTTCCAGTGCCGCACCAGTTCCCGCCCTTGGCCCCGCAGCCACAGCAAGGGTAGCAGGGAGGCTGTGGCAATGACCACCCGCACGCCTGCGGTGGGTAAAAAGCCAAAGTCGGCCACGGCCAAGCGCATGAATAAAAACGAGGCGCCCCAGATGGCCGCGAGCAGAATGAAGTCGATCAGCCAGGATTTGGAGGGGGCGGTGTTGGGCAAGGTCAAAACAGGTGTCCGGTCTGGGTATCTGGGCGTTTGGTGGCCCCCAAAGACCAGTGAGGCAAAACGCCTTCCAGGGTCAAGAGCGCCGTTTTGCGGTGCAAACCGCCGGCATAACCCGTGAGTGAGCCGTCGCCACCAAGCACGCGGTGACAAGGCACGATGATACTGACAGGGTTGCGGCCAACGGCAGCCCCCACGGCCCGCACCGCCGCAGGTTTGCCGATGTCAGCGCTCAGACGGCCATAGCTGGTGTGGTTGCCACAAGGGATGGTGAGCAAGGCTTGCCATACCGATTGTTGAAAGGGGGTGCCACCTGACAGGTCCAAAGGCAACCCAAAGGCCGTGCGCTGACCCGCAAAGTATTCCCTCAGTTCACGCGCGGTTTGAGCCAACACAGGGTGGTCGTCAACGGTAGTCAACTTGGGCCACTGGGACAGGTTGGCTGGCAGGTGGCGCTGGTCATCGAAGAACACGCCGGCGAGGCCTGCCGGGGTAGCGGCCAAGACCAAAGGGCCCCAAGGGCTTTGGATCAACGCTTTGACAATGGCAGGGTTGAATTTCATGATGATTTATGCCTTTACCGCAGTATTGACGTCATTGTTTGCTATCAAATGATGAGCATTTTGATTCAGCGTAGCGGGTGAGTTCAAGGTGTGCCAAGCCCATAACACGGCGTAGCTGCGCCATGGCCTCCAGGCCTCAGACAGCGTCAGTGCTTCTCTGCTGGCTTGGACGGTGCTCTTTTTGTGGCCTCCAAGGTCTGTTTGCACACCTAGCGCTTTGTGCAGCGCCACATCTCCGGCTGGAAACGCGTCTGGCCAGCGCAGGGCACGCATCGCGATGTATTGGGCGGTCCAGTCACCAATGCCGGGCAGGGTCCGCAAGGTCGCCATCGTGGCTTGAACGTCAGTGCCCGCGTGCAAGGGAAGGCGCTGCGCTGCCACCGCTTGGGCCAGGGCAACGATCGCAGCTTGCCGTTGTTTGACGATGCCAAGTTCGCCCAAATCGTTGCCTGAGGCGGCCGCCAAAGTTTCGGCACTGGGGAACAGGTGTGTCAAGGTTTCAAAAGGCGTGCTGACAGGCACACCAAAACGCTGCACCAGGCGTTGGGCCAAGGTGCGCGCAGCGGCCACCGTGATTTGCTGGCCAAGCACGGCACGCACAGCCAGCTCAAAACCATCCATCGTGCCGGGAACCCGCAGACCGGCACTGTCGGGAAACGCACGGTGCAAGACTTGGTGGATCGCGTGAGGTTCGGCGTCCAAATCCAGGGTAGAACGCGCCCGCCGAATGACCAAAGGGAGCACTTCGCGCAAGCTGTCGCTGACGCTCAGGTGCACCACAGGCACGGTCAGGTCGAATCGGGCGTGCATCCAACCCTGGTACACCTGTGGCCCTTGTGTGATGCGCAGCGTGCGACTCACGCTCTGGTCATCGGCGTGTTCCACTCCATGGATTTGCCGGGTGCGCAAGAACGACAGCATGGCCTGAATGTCATACGGGGGGCGGTAGGCCAACCGCGTGGTGATGGCACTGCCGCGCCATTCGGCTTGAAGTGGCATGGTGTGGTCTGCGCGCGCTTCTCGCCTGAGTGCGGAGGGTTGAAGGCGGTAATGTGCTTTGAACGCGGTGTTGAACCGGCGCACGCTGCCAAAGCCGCTCACCAAGGCCACTTGGGTGACGGGCATGTGGGTGTCGGCCAGCAACTGTTTGGCCGTTAGTAGGCGGCGGGTTTGCAGGTATTGGATGGGCGACACGCCCCATTGCGCCTCAAAAATGCGGCGCAGGTGGCGGTCACTCACGCCCAAGCGTTGTGCCAGGCGATCTACCGTTGGCGGGTCTTCTCCCCACGCGTCTGGCTCGTCCAACAAGTGGGCTGCCTGGTGCGCCAGCATGCGGCTCGCATCTTCCATCGACCACACCAGTGAACCCGGGGCTAGCTCAGGGCGGCACCGTAAGCAAGGTCGGTACCCTGCCTGTTCTGCTTGGGCCGCTAGTTCAAAGAAATGGCAGTTTTCCACTTTGGGCAGCCGAACCCGGCACACGGGGCGGCAATAGATGCCCGTTGACGACACGCCAACGAAGAAGCTGCCGTCAAAGCGGGCATCCCGCGCCTGCATGGCTCGGTAGCAAACCTCGGGTGAGGGGCTGTCGTGCAGGGGGGGCGTCGACGGTGTCATGGGACTCATCATACGCACGGTGTCTGGCAAAACTGGCCGTTTTCGGACACCTCAATCCGCCCCTTGGGTCGATCAACGGAGCGGTAAACTCCTGCCGTTGCAGACCCCATTGGGTTTGCGTTTGCTCACCTGGATTACCTTTTGACTGATTTCGACGATTCTCCGATGCCTGTCCAAGAGGCCCGTTTGTGGTGTGCCGATGGTTGGACCGCCAAGGTCATTAAGAACGACGATGACGATGGCTGGGCGGTGGCCATGATCAAAGACGGCGAACCCGAACCCGCGTTGATCGGGCCTTGGACCATGGGGCGTGACAAAAAGAACCCCAAACCGCTGGACAAAAACGCCTTTGGCACCTTGGTGAAAACCGCGTCCGAATTCGTGCGTCGCCATGAGCAGCAGTTGCATGCCAGCCTGCACCAGCGCATCACGGTGAATGCCAAAGTCGGCCGCATCAGCGTGTCGTTGGACATCGTGCCCGATGACGACAACCCGAGTGCGACGCTGAGTGCCCACGAGGAAGGGGACGAAGAGGGCGATGCCCTGGTTCAACTGCGTGTGTCGCCAGGGTTCAAGCTCAACCGGGCGTCGGCCACAGCTTGGGTGGACAGTGGTTATGCACCGCCAGGGTCAGGGGACCGCCGCTGAGCCTTGGCTTGGCTGCCCTTGTTGTCACTTTTACTGCAGTTGTTACCCCTCACCTCTATTTGTATGCAAGTCACTTCTTCGATTTTCAAAGCTTATGACATCCGTGGTGTGGTGCCTTCGACCCTGGATGAATCTGTGGCACTGGCGCTTGGCCGTGCCTTTGGCAGCATCGCGATGGCTGAGGGTGAAGCCACGGTGGCCGTCGGGCGCGATGGGCGGTTGAGTGGTCCCCGTCTCAGCGCTGCACTGATTCAAGGGCTGATGGACGCCGGCATGCACGTGATTGACCTGGGCATGGTGACCACGCCCATGGTGTATTTTGCTGCCAACACCCTGTGTCGAAGCGGCATACAGGTGACCGGCAGCCACAACCCGAAGGACTACAACGGTTTCAAAATGGTCATGGCAGGGCGGGCCATCTTTGGTGATGAGATTCAAGCGCTGCACCGCACGATGGTGTCCGAGGCGTGGACCTTGAAAGAGGGTGGGGCGTTGTCAGCGGTAGACACGTTTGCAGCCTACCGTGACCGCATTGTTTCGGACGTGAAGCTGTCGCGACCCATTAAGATTGTGGTTGACTCGGGTAATGGGATTGCGGGGGCCTCTGCGCCCGCCATTTTGCGTGCCTTGGGTTGTGAGGTGCTTGAGTTGTTCAGTGATGTGGATGGTGATTTCCCCAACCACCACCCTGACCCCAGCAAGCCCGAAAATTTAAAAGACGTGGTTGCCGCGTTGCAGTCAAGCGATGCTGAGCTGGGGCTGGCTTTTGATGGCGATGGCGATCGTTTGGGTATCGTGACCAAAGCAGGCGACACCATCTACCCCGATCGGCAGATGATTTTGTTTGCCCAAGACGTGTTGTCTCGGGTGCCTGGCGGCGAGATTTTGTTTGACGTGAAGTGTTCTCAGCGCTTGGCACCAGCCATTGAGGCTGCAGGTGGCAAAGCGTTGATGTACAAAACGGGGCACTCGCTGATCAAGGCCAAAATGAAGGCCATCGGTTCGCCGTTGGGTGGCGAGATGAGTGGCCACATCTTTTTCAAAGAGCGTTGGTTCGGGTTTGATGACGGTACGTATGCAGGGTGCCGGTTGTTGGAGATTTTGAGCCGATACCCCGATGCCAACGCCGTGCTGAATGCCTTGCCCACCAGCTTTTCAACGCCGGAGTTGAATGTGCCCTGCGCTGAAGGTGAGCCGCACCGTGTGACGGCTGCCTTGCAGGCGTTGGCTACTGATGGCGCTTTCGCCGCGCCGGCCAAGGTGTCTGACATCGATGGTTTGCGTGTGGACTGGCCCGACGGCTTTGGGTTGATTCGAGCCTCCAACACGACGCCCGTGCTGGTGCTGCGTTTTGAAGGCCACACCGATGCGGCGTTGCAGCGCATTCAAACAGCGATGTTGGCGTTGCTGCGCACGGTCAAGCCCGATGCGCGGTTTGAAACCAGTGCGCATTGACCGATAGCGTCCGCGTTTCATGAACATCTTGATCGTCAAGCTGTCATCTCTGGGCGATGTGGTGCATGCCATGCCCGCGGTGCAAGACATCCGCCGTGCCATGCCAGAGGCCCAGATTGACTGGGTGGTCGAGCCCGGTTTTTCTGCGCTGGTGCAACGGTGCAGTGGTGTGCGCCGGGTGATCGAGTGTCCGCTGCGGCAATGGCGAAAGGCACCGTTCAGTGCGGCGACGCGTCTGGGATGGCGGACGTTCAAAGCCGCGCTGCGCAGCACACGTTATGACGCGGTGATCGATCTGCAGGGGCTGACCAAGTCTGCCTTGGTTTCTCGGTTGGCCAGTTTGACGTCAACAGGCAAACGGTTTGCGCTGGCCAACCGCACCGATGGTTCGGCGCATGAAGCCCCAACACGTTGGGTGGCTGATGTGGCGATCACCGTGACGCAACACAGCCATGCGGTGTTGCGTTCTCGTGAGCTGTGTGCCAAGGCCTTGGGTTTTGCCTTTGATCCTCAAGCTCCGGGTCCCGATCATTTTGGGCTGACTGCAGCCCTGCCTGAGGCTGGGAAGGGCGTTGTTCTTGGGGACATCCATCAACGCTGTCCAAAAGGTGTCGTCGCGTTGGTGCATGGCACGTCGCGCGCGGACAAGCTTTGGGATGAAGCCAAGTGGATCGTTTTGGCCGGCCGCTTGTCAGATGCCGGCTTTGGACTGGTTCTGCCCCACGGCAACGACGATGAGCAATCGCGCAGCGAGCGGATTGCTCAAGCGGTCAAGACATCTGGGTGTGATGACGCTGCTGTTCGGGTCTTGCCAAGGTTGAGTTTGGATGCGCTGACCGACACGCTGGCGCAGACGGCAGGCGTGATTGGTGTGGACAGTGGCCTGAGTCATGTTGCCGTGGCGTTGGATTTGCCGCACGTTCAACTCTACAACTTTGACACGGCGTGGCGCACGGGGCCTTCGGCAGCAGCGGTGCGGCAGCGCGGTGTGTTTGCTTGTCCTCAACCTGAGCTGGATCAGGTGTGGAGGGCGTGGTTGGCTGTCAGCAGTGATGGCATGCTGCCGTCCATGAAGGGTTGACCGTGGTGCTGAACCGCCTGACGCTGTGGCTTTATGGCGTGGTGATGACGGGTTTGCAGCCTTTGCTGCGTCGTAAATTGGCGCAGCGTGGCAAGGTGGAGCCTGGGTATTCCGTGGCTGTAGAAGAGCGCTTTGGCCGGTATTCTGTACAGGCAGAGTCAGGCGGGACAGGGTGGATTTGGGTCCACGCTGTCTCATTGGGAGAGACCCGTGCCGCCGCTGTGTTGATCAACGCGTTGCGCGAGCGATTGCCAGGCATGCGCCTGTTGCTGACCCACGGAACCGCGACAGGTCGAGCCGAAGGGCAGTCTTTGTTGCGCGAGGGCGATGTGCAGGTTTGGCAACCCTGGGATGCGCCCGCAGCGGTCGACCGATTTCTGGGGCGCTTTCATCCTTGCTTGGGTGTGCTTCTGGAAACAGAGGTTTGGCCTGTATTGACCGCGCGGTGTCTGGCGCAAGGTGTGCCATTGGTCTTGGTGAATGCCCGCTTGAGCGAAAAATCGTTGAGGAAGGCACAGCGGTTGGCTTGGCTGGCCCGTCCGTCCTATGCTGCTTTGACCGCTGTTTACGCCCAAACCGATGCAGATGCTGCCAGATTGAAGTTGCTTGGGGCCGCTGTTCAGGGGGTGTTTGGCAACCTTAAATTTGATGCGACACCAGACCCGGCCTTGCTGGCGCGGGGGGCAGCGTGGCGCCCGCGCGGGTGTGGCGACGCATTGCCTGCGAAACCCGTTGTCGTGTTTGCGAGTTCTCGCGAAGGGGAGGAAACCCTTTTTTTGCAGGCGTTGGATCGATTGTCTGCCGCTCAACGTGCAGCTGCACAATGGATGATCGTGCCACGCCATCCGCAGCGTTTTGACGAAGTAGCGGCGCTGTTGGTGTCTGCTGGGCTGACGGTGAGTCGCCGCAGCGCTTGGCCTGAGACCGGGCCATCCGAGTGTGCTGCTGCCGACATTTGGCTGGGTGACTCTTTGGGAGAAATGCCTGTTTACTACAGCATGAGTGCGCTTGCATTGCTGGGGGGCAGCTATTTGCCATTGGGTGGGCAAAATCTGATTGAGGCTGCAGCCTGTGGCTGCCCCGTGGTGATGGGGCAGCATACTTTCAATTTTGCAGAGTCTGCCCAAAGCAGCGCAGACACCGGTGCCGCTGTGCGTGTCGAAGACTAGGATTCAGCACTTGAGCGGGTGTTCTCTTTATTGGCGCAGCCCCAATGCTTGGATCAGGCCAGACAGGCTACCTTGTCTTTCTTGCACCTTCACCGAGGGGCGGTTCAAAAAACTGCCGACGCTTTGTTGTCATGGGTCAGAACGCCCTGAGTCGCCGTTATTTCCGGATTTTTTTTTGACAAAGGGGTGACATAGCGGGAAAACCCCTAAAAGTGGTGATACACTAGAGGGCTGCGCTGCG
>CAZHDP010000079.1:0-10845 GCA_964531605.1 uncultured Burkholderiaceae bacterium
CCTGATGGCCGTACAGCACGTGGTACTGGCCGTGCGCTTGGCAGCAGGTGAGGCGGGCATTGACGCCTTTGATGGCGCGTTCGCAAATGTGCAAGATACCGACGGCTACCTGGCCGAGGCACAAATGGCCCGCCGCTTGGGTCTGGCAGGCAAAACCTGTATCCACCCCAGCCAAATCGCGTTGGCCAATCAAGCCTTCAGACCCACAGACGCGGAAATCAACCACGCCATGAAAGTGATGGCGGTAGCGGGTCAACAAGAGGCGTCGGGCCAAGGCGCATACCTGGTGGAGGGGCACATGATTGATGTGCCCTTCTTGCGCCGCGCCGAACAGATCATGGCCATGGCCAAGCGTCTGAACCTTCTGCCTTCCAATTGAACTGTCTGCGCTGAAAAGAAAGCCCCCCATGCGTTCACCCTGCTTCGTAACCCGCCGCGCCAACCTCATGGCCTCAGTCATGGCCATCTTGGTCGCATCGCTCAGCCTCAGTGGCCCTGCGCTGGCCCAAGCGCAAGACGCCTTTCCGTCCAAGCCCATCACCATCGTGGTGCCCTACCCGCCTGGCGGCTCCAACGATGTGTTTGCCCGTGTGATGGCCAAGGAAATGGGAGAGTACTTGAAGCAGCCCGTGGTGGTTGAAAACCGCCCAGGTGCCAGCGGCACTACCGGCACAGCAGCGGTCGTGCGCAGCAACCCGGATGGCTACACCCTGGTAGCGGTCTCGTCGAGCATGACCACCAACGCGGCGATACAGCCCAAAATGGCCTTCGACCCCACAAAAGACCTGACACCCATTGCGATGTTTGCGGAGGGTCCGTTCATCGTTGCCGTCAACCCGTCCTTCCCCGCCAAAACCCCCAGCGAACTGATCGCTACGGTTCGCAGCCAACCCGGCAAATTCAACTACGCGACCTCAGGCACGGGCAGTGTCAATCAATTTGGCACCGAGCTGCTCAAAGCGCAAGCGGGGAACTTGTTCATCACGCACATTCCCTACCGCGGCATGGGCCCTGCCGTCACGGATTTGATCTCTGGGCAGGTACAAGTGTTGATGGCAAGTGGCCCCAGTTTGCTGCCCATGGTGCGTGCGGGAAGGGTTCGCGCGATCGGCATCACCAGCCTCAACACCAGCGCCATTGCGCCAGACCTGCAGCCCATGTCTTCCGCCGTGCCGGGCTACGAGTACGCCCTGTGGTGGGGGCTGCTGGCCCCTGCGGGCTTGCCTCAGGCGGTAGTCACCAAACTCAACACGGCGGTCAATCAAGCCCTTGCCAAACCCGCCATCAAAGCCCAATTTTTGGCCGAAGGGGCTGAAGCAAAGGCAGTGACACCCGCTCAATTTGGAACCGTGATTGCACGAGACACCGAGCGTTGGAAAAAGTTGGCGCGTCAACAAAACATCGTTGCAGATTGAAGGACATGACCACCATGACCATACACGCATCCCCACACACGCCGCCCACTCAAAGCGGCCCCCTGGCAGGCGTTCGCGTTCTGGACCTGAGCGCTTACATTGCTGGCCCCTACGGCTGTGCCTTGCTTGCAGATCAAGGCGCAGAAGTCATCAAAATCGAACCCCCAGCGGGCGACAACTTGCGCAAGTACCCGTCAACGCTCAGCCACGAAAGCCGGGCTTTTTTGGGGGTGAACCGCAGCAAGCGGGGGATGGTGCTTGACCTCAAACAAGCGCAAGACTTTCAACGCTTGATCGCGTTGGTAGAAAGCGCAGACGTGCTGGTCCACAACTTCCGACCCAGCGTACCTGCCCGATTGGGCATGGCTTATGAGCAACTGCGCGTGCACAACCCTCGGCTCATCTACTGCGCAGTCACGGGCTTTGGCGATCAGGGCCCGTTGAAAGACAAAGCGGGCTATGACCAGGTGTTGCAAACCATGACGGGCATGTGCACGTTGCAAGGCAAGGCGGGAGGACCTCCGGAAATTTTGTACGGTTCCATCGTGGACTATTACGCATCGGCCATGGTCGCCAGTGGGGTTGCCTCTGCGCTTTATGAACGTGAAAAAAGTGGCGAAGGCCAGTACGTGGGCGTGTCCTTGCTGCGGTCTGCTCTGGCCATGCAATCGGCACGCATGGTCTGGGCAGAGAGTGAGCCCCGAGAGGTCGGGCGCGACATGCGCTCGGGTGGCATCACAGGCATCCACCCTACCCGCAACGGCTACCTGTACATCTCTGCGAACACCCCACACTTCTGGCAGGCTTTGTGCCAAAAAACAGGGCTTCAAGACTTGCTCTGCGAACGTTACGACACCGTTCGAAAGCGGGCGACTCACCATGAAGAGATCGTGCCACGACTGCACACGGCGCTTGCTGCACGGTCGGCGTTGGAATGGGAAACCCTGTTTGGCGAAGACGTTCCCTGCGCTGCCGCCCGCACCGTAGAGGACATGTTTGACGATCCCCAGGTGCAAGCGGAAGACATGGTTCACACCTACGAACACCCCGTGGTGGGACGCTACCGAGGCTTCACACGCGCTGTCACGTTCAGCCGCTCTCAGGGGCCCAAGCCCTTTGCGGCCCCGGTGCTGGACCAACATGGCGAGGCCCTGCGCCTGGAAGCCGACCAACGGCGTCAAGCCCGCCAGGTCACACCCAAGGTACCCGGTTGAAGACGGCCATGCGCATCACGCATTCGGCGTCCACCCGCCGCCCAGAACATGCCGCACCGCCACTCGCTTGCGATGCGCACCTCCACATCCTGGACGCCACCCTGGACGCGCGAACTGAACCGCATCAAGACGCCACGGTCGAGCAGTACCAACAATTGCAGCGTTTGCTGGGAACGCAGCGGGCAGTGGTCGTGCAGCCTCGACCCTACGGCACCGATCATCGGGTGACCTTGGATGCCATCGCCTGGCTGGGCTTGGCCAACACCCGAGGTGTCGGGGTGGTTCATCCCGACATCGCAGACCATGAATTGAACCGACTGCACGATGGCGGCATACGGGGGGTGCGCATGAGCCTGTACACCACACACAACGCAGTGGTTGGTTTTGACATGCTGGTACCGCTGGCCCATCGCATCCACGCCATGGGCTGGCACCTGCAGTTGCACTGGACCGCAGACCAAATCGCTGCACACGCGCACCTGCTGCTGACCTTGCCTGTGACCGTGGTGTTTGATCACCTGGCCAGGTTACCGTTGCCACAAGGTGTGCGCCACCCTGCTTTTGCAGTGGTGCGAGAGCTTTTGCAGCAAGGTCGGGCCTGGGTCAAACTCTCTGGCGCCTACCTGAACACAGCCTTGCCTGTGGGTCAAGGCTATGCCGACCTGAAGCCCATCGCCCAAGCTTGGGTCGACCTCGCGCCAGACCGTTTGGTGTGGGGCAGCGACTGGCCGCACACCACAGAAACCCATCGCAAGCCGGACGACAGCGAACTGTTTGACCTGTTGTATGACTGGACTCAACACCCCAACATCGCAGAACGCGTGCTGGTGCACAACCCCGCTCGCCTGTACGGCTTCGATCCTGCGTAAAACACCCTTTGGAGATCCGATGCACACCCTACCTGCACTTTCGCGCCGCCAATGCTTGGCGTTAAGCGCTGCTGTTTTACCCCTGCGGAGCTGGGCTGCCTGGCCAGACAAGTCGCTGCGACTGGTCGTGCCTTATGCCGCAGGAGGCGGAGCCGACAGTGCCGCCCGTGTGGTGGCCCAACGGCTGAGCGAACTGCTGGGGCAGCCCGTGCTGATCGACAACAAACCAGGTGCTGGCGGCGTCATTGGTGCAGACAACGTCGCCAAGTCGGTTCCTGACGGTTACACCGCTTTGTTCGATGCGTCGGCACACGTGGTGAATCCGGCGTTGCGCAAACTCCCCTACGATCCGGCGAAGGACTTCATTCCGGTGTCACTGATCGTGGCCGCACCACAGATTTTGGTGGTGTCACCTCAGTCCCCCTACACCAGCTTGAACGATCTGTTGGCCGCGGCACGCAAGTCACCCAACAAAATGACCTTTGCATCGGCAGGTGCTGCCACCGCATCGCACCTTGCTGCAGAGTTGATGGCGGACGAAGCCAAAGTTGACCTGCTACACGTGCCCTATAAAGGCGGTGCCCCAGCCCTGACCGATGTGATGGCTGGTGCGGTAAACATGTACTTTGGCAATGCGGCATCGACACTGCAGCACGTCAACAGCGGCAAGTTGCGGGCCCTGGGCGTGAGTTCGCGCCAACGGCTCAAGAGCCTTCCCAGCACACCCACCTTGAGTGAGAGTGGCATGCCCAACTACGAGGTGCTGGAGTGGAACGGCCTGTTCTTGCCCAGGGGCACGCCCCCTGACGTGGTGCAGCGGTTTGCCAAAGAAGTTCAGACTGCGATGGCCGACCCCAAGGTTCGTGACCGGCTGTCCCAAGCTGGCGTGATCCCCGTTGGCGATTCACCTGCTGAATTCGGCAAATTCATCGAAACAGAAAGCCGCCGTTGGCAACAACTGGTGAAAGTGCGAGGCATCAAAGTCGACTGACGTGCCGTGAGGTTACAAATGCCCTCAAACCTACGCAAACGCCTTGCCGTACCGCTCCACAAAAGTGGGCCAGACGGACGGGTTCACCAGACGTGGCGGCTGTTCGCATTTCAATAAACCCACGATTTGTTCGGCTGACATCGCGGCAATGTTGGAACGCCCCTCGTGCGAAACCCCTGCGGTGTGAAAGGTGGCCACCACATTCGGCAACGTGAGCAAGGGATGGTCCAGCGCAGGAGGCTCGGTCGCCCACACGTCCAAACCTGCCCCTGACAGGTGTCCGGCCTGCAGTGCTGCGTACAGGGCTGATTCGTCGTGGATACCGCCGCGTGCCGTGCTGATGAACAACGCGCCCTTTTTCATGGCGAAAAACCGTTGCTCGTCAAACAGATTGACGGTAGAGGCCTCTCGCGGGCAATGCAGCGACACGATGTCGGCTTGGCGCACCAACTCATCGAGCGTCACAGGTTCTGCACCACGCTGGCGGATGTGCTCTGGCGACACATGGGGGTCCACAGCCAAGACGCGCATGCCAAAGGCCTTGGCCAGCGCTGCCGTGCGCGATCCAGCGTGGCCCAAGCCCACGATGCCCAGGGTTTTGCCGCCGATGTCATGCCCCATCACCGATTCGCGAGAGAAACCCGTTTCGCTTCGCAACTTGCGGTCTGACTCCACAATGCGGCGGGACACCGCCAACATCAAACCCAGCGCCATTTCCGCCACCGAGGCCGAATTGCCACCAATCTGGTTCACGACCAACACACCAGCCTGTGTACAGGCCTCAACATCGACCGTGTCGTGCCCTGCCCCGCCGGACGACACGCACAGCAACGAGGGACAGCGACGCAACAGCTGCTCGGTCACACGGTACCTTTGCGGCAACTCGTTGACGGCAGCAGAGACGTGGTAAACGTGGGCCGTCTGTAACGAAGCCCAGTGGCTTGCCTCATCGCCGTTCAGGGGCAACACCGTCAAGTCAATGTCGGACTCATCCGCCATGCGCTGCGGAAATGACGGGCTGATCCAGTGGTCAAAACGCACCACGCGTTTTGGGCGATTGGAGATGCTCAGCTTGGGCATGTTCATTTGTCACTCCAAGGCAGTTCTTTCCACAACTGCAAGAAACTGTTCTCAGCGTCGCGCAACTCTGCCTGGTATGGCGACGGTGCCAAATAACGCAAAGGGGCAAAGTAAGACGCTGCTTGCGCCTGAAACTGCGGATCAGCCATGGTCCGTTCAACCGCACGAACGAGTTGCTCGCGCACCGCAGGCTGCAGTCCTTGTGGGGCGGCAACCCCGCGCAATGACGCTAACACGATGTCATAGCCCTGCTCTTTGAACGTAGGAAGTCCCGGTGCCAGGGTGGTTCGCGCTTTGCTCATTTGCCCCAGGTTGCGCATGGGTGTGCCACCCTTCGCATATTGCAAAGCTTCGCCAATGTTCATGGCCGCTACAGTGATTTGCTTGCCTGCAATGGCTTGGTGGACCTCGGCTGCGCCTTTGAACGGCACGTGGGTCATCTTCACACCCGCTGTGCGCTGAAACATGAGCATGGCGAGGTGGTCATCAGACCCGACACCCGTGGTGCCCACTGTCACTTGCTCTGGGTTTGCTTTGGCGAAAGCAGCCAGGTCTGCCAAATTTTTGATGGGGCTGTCAGCATGGACCGAAAAATTGCCAGGGTCATCCACCGCGTTGCCCAACAGATCGTATTTTTGCCAATGGAAGTTGGACTTTCTTTCGATCGGAATCGTCAGCACGTTGGGGGTGTTGATGAACCCAATGGTGTAGCCGTCCGGCTGGGCATTGGCCAACTCGGTGAACCCGATGGCACCACCGGCGCCAGCCCGGTTCACGACCACCACTTTGGCGTCGTTGCCCAAGTGTTTTTCGATGTACCTGGCCATCACCCGCGCAATGATGTCAGTACCACCACCTGCACCATAGGCCACGATCATTTTGATGGGTTGCTCGGGATAGGCTGCGGCACTCAGAGTAGGCAGCAGCGTGGCCAGGCAGAGCGCGGGAATGGCGAAAAAACGCCTCGTCAGTGTTGTGAACTTGATCATGGTGGTCCTTGGATCGGTGCTTGTCTCCGGCTTGAAGCCAAGGGCATTCTCCATCACTTAATTGCTGACTAAAATCAACAAATTCTTCAGGTATGTTCAATATTCATGAACTTTAAGCAGATCAACTGTTTCTGTGAAGTCGTGGCAAGTGGCACCCTCGCCCGCGCAGCAGAGCGCCTGCATGTGGCCCCCAATGCCATCAGCATGCAAATTGCCCAGTTGGAAGACAAGTTGGGAGGCACGCTGTTTGACCGCCGTGTCAAACCTATGGTGTTGACGTCCCTCGGACAATTTTTCTTGCCGCGCGCACGAGAACTGTTGGCACAAGGGAACCGGCTTGAGCAACTCACCAGGGACGTCGCCTCTGGCAAAGCGGGATGGCTGGGCATCGGTTTTGTCCGATCCTTGATGTACTCCATCGTCCCCAGAGCCGTGCGAACCTTCAAAACACTGCACCCAGAGGTCAAGATTGAGTTGGTGGAGTTGCTTTCTGAAGACCAACCCGAACAACTGCACGCCGGGAAAATCCACTTAGGGCTGTCGCGCCATACACGGACAGAGGAAGCGCCCCTCGGTTTGCAGCATCATTTTCTGTTTGATGATCCATACGTGGCCGCGGTGCCTGCACAGCACCCGATCGCCAAAAAGAAGAAAACCACCCTCAAGGCCTTGTCGGAAATGCCTTTGATTGTTTTTCCTAAAAATCCGACCAGTTCGTATGCCCACCATGTGCTGTCCATGGTTCACGCCGCAGGTGTTCAGCCTCGAACGGGCAACGAAGCCATTGAAATCCACACCGCGCTGGGATTGGTGGCGGCCGGGATGGGCTACTCCATCATGGGAGGATCGGTCGCTGAACGGGGGCCCAGTGACGTGGCCTTTGTCGCCCTCCCTGAGCTGCGCACGGCATCGCGTGTCGTTGCGGTGACCCGAACCGATGCCTCTGCGCCCTTGGCTGATGCGATGCTCTCGGTCTTGAGGCAGATGACCGATCTGGATCAGCAAACAGCGGGCCTGCGAAAGTGATCAGTTATTTTGACAATAAGCTCAAAATTAAGAACTTTTATTCATAAATAAGATAACTCATACTTCGTCATCGAAAAAACACCCACATTCAGAGGTTCTCAGATGTTGAAGTCAGGTCGTCGATGTATCGGTCTCAGCTTGCTCGCGGCAAGCCTGTGTTGGGTGACTGGCGCAGCAGCGCAGGCCTATCCCACCAAAGCCGTCCGCTTCATCGTGCCATGGCCTGCGGGCGGCGCGGCTGACGCCGTTGGTCGAGCCGTGGCGCAGGCCTTGACCCGCGAATTGGGGCAAAGCGTTTTTGTTGAAAACATCGCGGGCGCCGGGGGCAACATCGGCACACAGCAATTTGTTCGCCAGGCAGCTGACGGCTACACGCTGTATTTGGCGACCAGCTCAAGCAACGTGGCCAACCCCTACCTGTATAAAAAATTGGGCTTCGACCCCATCAAGGATTTTGTGCCGATCGCCTCTGTGGCGGTCATTCCCAGTGTGCTCGTGGTGCCGGAAAATTCTCGGTTCAAAACCGTGCAGGAACTGGTAGCGGAGGCCAAGGCCAAACCGGGCAAGCTGTCGTACGGCTCCGGCGGCGTGGGGGCTTCGGCTCATTTGGCAGGGGAACTGTTCAAGTCTGTTGCACGTGTGCATGTCACACACATCCCTTACCGCGGCAGCGGACCGGCCATGACCGATGTGATGGGTGGCCAACTGGACTACATGTTTGACACAGGTGCCTTCCCCTACATCAAGGGTGGCAAAGTGCGGGCCCTGGCGGTGGCCTCAGCCAAGCGACACCCGCTGCTGCCCCAAGTGCCTACCGCAGAAGAGTCCGGCCTGAAAGGCATGATCATGAACGCTTGGTATGGCGTTGCGGCGCCTGCTGGCACGCCAGCAGAGGTCATTGCCAGAGTCAACACCGCCATTCAGGCGTCGATCAAAAAGGGGGAGCTTGCCGCCAAGCTGACAGACCTGGGAGCAGAGGTGCACAGCGGGTCAGCAGACGATTTCAGCAAGTTCTGGCTGTCTGAGTTCAAGCGCTACGAAGGCCTGGTCAAACTGACCGGTGCCTCGCTGGACTGACGGCTGTCAAGGTGGCAGGGATTTGACATGCAGCTGAAAAACATCCTTTGCCTTGATGATTTTGAGGCCGCCGCGTCAGCGCACCTGCCAAAGCCGATTTTTGGGTACATCTCTGGCGCTGCAGAGAACAACCTGTCATACCGCAACAATCGCAGCTGCTTTGACGACCATGCGTTCGTGCCTCGGGTCTTGGTCGATGTGTCCCAACGGCACATCCAATGCGAATTGTTGGGACAAACCTTTGCCGCTCCTTTTGGCATCGCGCCCATGGGGTTGTCGGCGCTCAGTGCGTACAGAGGCGACATCGTGCTGGCCACGGCAGCACAACAAGCCAAGGTGCCGATGATCATGAGTGGCTCGTCACTGATCCGGCTGGAAGAGGTTGCCAAGGCCAACCCAATGGCTTGGTTTCAGGCCTACTTGCCCGGCGATGTCGACGGCATCACCGCGCTCATTGAACGCGTGCGCCAAGCAGGCTTCGGTACCCTGGTGGTCACGGTAGACACGCCCGTTTCTGCCAACCGGGAAAACAACGTCCGCGCAGGATTTTCAACGCCTCTGCGACCCAGTGTCAGGCTGGCATGGCAAGGCATGACCCACCCCAAATGGCTATTTGGCACTTTTCTTCGCACGCTCATTCAACACGGCATGCCGCATTTTGAAAACAACTATGCGAGCCGTGGTGCCCCCGTCCTCTCGCCCACCGTTGAGCGCGATTTCTCGGACCGTGGGCATTTGAATTGGGCGCACTTTTCGCTGATCCGCAAAACTTGGTCAGGCAAGCTGGTGATCAAGGGCATCCTGAACCCCCAAGATGCTCGCATCGCCTGCGACCTGGGCGCAGACGGCATCATTGTGTCCAACCATGGTGGGCGCCAACTCGACGGCGCGGTGTCGCCACTGAGGGTGCTGCCCGCCATCGTCAAAGCCTGCCCCGATGTGCCCGTGATGATGGATTCGGGCATCCGTCGAGGCACTGACGCGCTGAAAGCCTTGGCACTTGGCGCTCGCCTGGTGTTTGTGGGTCGTCCCTTCGCCTACGCCGCAGCGGTGGCCGGTGAGCCAGGGGTGATGCACGGCATCCGCCTGTTGTCTGCTGAGGTTTCTCGAAACCTGGCCATGCTGGGTCTCAACAACCTGAGCGAGTTGAACGCCGATGCGCTCATGTCCAACGTCTATCCCTACCCCTCTAACCTGTCAGGCAACACATGATTGGTCTCCAAATTCTGAAACGTCAACGCGCCGTTGACTTGGCGCTCGCCCGCCAATACCTTGAGGTTCCCGTGGCCAACGTGAGCGACTGCATGGCCCGCATGAGCGCCGGTGGCCCTCACCTTCGCCCCATGCACAAAGGCCGTCAAATGGCGGGGCCAGCTTTGACCGTCAAGACGCGGCCTGGTGACAACCTCATGATCCACAAAGCACTTCAATTGGCCAAGCCCGGCGATGTGATCGTGGTGGATGGCGGCGGCGATCTGACCAACGCGCTGATCGGTGAAATCATGATCGGCGACGCCATACAGCGCGGCTTGGGTGGCATGGTAATTTACGGCGCCGTGCGAGATTCAGCATGGATCGCAGAAAGAGACTTCCCGGTATTTGCCGCAGGTGTGACGCATCGGGGCCCCTACAAAGATGGTCCCGGCGAAATCAACGTCCCCATCGCCGTGGAGGGCATGGTGATTGAACCCGGTGACCTGATCATCGGCGACGCAGACGGTGTGCTCAACGTGCCCTTCGCACACGCACAAGCTTTGCTGGACGCAGCCCACCACAAGCAAAAAGCAGAGGCGGTCATGATCGCGTCTATCGCAGACGGCTCGTACGACGCCTCTTGGGTTGATGCCACACTGACCCGACTGAACTGCCACATCGAGCCCTGAAACCTTGGCAGCTTAGAGCCTGCCAACTCAGTGCCTGCCAGACCCGGTGATCAAGCAGGCTCATTCAAAAATGCCAAACAAGCCGACCAACGTCGTGCCAGTATTTCCATGTCAGGTTTACCCGTCAAAGTGCTCAAAGTCACGGTAAAACCCGGTGAAGATTGGTATAGAGTCGTTGTTGGGCCATTTACAGGCAAAGATAAAACCACCGAAGCCCGTCAAGCTTTAAGTGGTGATGGCATTGATAGCTTGATGGTGAAACAGGATAAGAAATAGTCTTCATTTTGTAGGGTGGGTAGAT
>CAZHDP010000080.1:0-10728 GCA_964531605.1 uncultured Burkholderiaceae bacterium
CAACATCAACCAGAACAAGATCATCAAGATCTTCTCGGTGGCCAGCGTCGCGCTGCTGCCACCGACCTTGATCGCCAGCATCTACGGCATGAACTTCAAGTTCATGCCTGAGCTGGACTGGTCCATGGGCTACCCGTGGGCGCTGGGCTTGATGCTGTGCAGCGCGTTGGTGCCGATGTGGTATTTCCGCAAGCGTGGCTGGCTGAAATAAAGCCCAAAAACACCCAAACTCGCAGTGTTTGCGGCGTTCATTGCTATTGTTTTGGAAGCGCCCTAAGCCACGTGCCCACGACATGGTCGGCATAGTGACTGGCCACCTCTTTCACAAAACGGGCGAAATCGCCATGGGCATCGTCGTCTGCCCGGTCTGACACCGAGCGCATCGCCGCAAAAGGCACACCGTAGTCGTGGCAGACCTGGGCCACGGCTGCGCCTTCCATCTCCACGGCCAGGGCCTCGGGCAATTGGGTTTGCAGTGCACGGCTTTCGGCGCTGGTGGCCACAAAGCGGTCGCCGCTCACGATCAAGCCCTGGTGAACGCGTGCCTGAGCCAAAGGCAAGGTGCGTGCGGCACGCAGCAATTGATCGGTCAACAACGGGTCTGTGGTGAAGTGGCTCTGACCATACAACGGCACCTCGTGCCGGGGGAACAACGGTGACGCGTCCATGTCGTGTTGCAAGTAGGCACTGGCAACCACCACATCACCCACCGCGACGCCCGGGGCCAAACCGCCCGCCACGCCTGTGAACACGATGCGTTGGGCGCCCAGGTGTTCGATCAAGGTGGTGGCTGTGGTGGCCGCAGCCACCTTGCCGATGCGTGACAGCGCCAAAACGACCGGGTGGCCACACAAGTCGCCACACCAGAATTCGCGCCCACCACGCTCGGTGCGCTGGGGCGAGGTCAACTGCTCACGCAGGCCGCTTTGCTCCTCGGCCAGCGCGCTCAGGATGGCGATGCGGCTCACGTGGCTGTCACACTGTGTGGGTCACTCAATGGCCTTGCCCATGTCCTCAACGACCTTCTTGGCATCGCCAAAGACCATCATGGTCTTGTCCATGTAGAACAGCTCGTTGTCCAGCCCCGCATAGCCTGCCGCCATCGAACGCTTGTTCACGATCACGGTCTTGGCCTTGTAGGCTTCCAAGATCGGCATGCCATAGATCGGGCTGCCCTTCACGTGTGCAGCAGGGTTCACCACGTCGTTTGCGCCCAAGATGATGGCCACATCAGCCTGGCCAAACTCACCGTTGATGTCTTCCATCTCGTGCACCTGGTCGTAGGGCACTTCGGCCTCGGCCAGCAACACGTTCATGTGGCCCGGCATCCGACCCGCCACTGGGTGGATCGCGTACTTGACGTTGATGCCCTTGTCGGTCAGCTTTTGCGCCAACTCTTTCACCGCGTGCTGGGCACGGGCCACGGCCAGGCCGTAGCCCGGCACGATGACCACGGTTTCGGCGTTGCTGAGCACGAAGGCGGCGTCATCCGCACTGCCGCTCTTCACGTTGCGTTGCTGCTGCGCACCGCCCGCCGCTGCCGTGGCGTCACCACCGAAGCCACCGCCAATCACGTTGAAGAACGAGCGGTTCATCGCCTTGCACATGATGTAAGACAAGATCGCCCCAGACGAGCCCACCAGCGACCCGGCAATGATCAGCATCGAGTTGTTCAACGAGAAGCCGATGCCTGCCGCTGCCCAGCCAGAGTAGCTGTTCAACATCGACACCACCACCGGCATGTCAGCGCCGCCGATCGGGATGATGAGCAACACGCCCAGCAGCAAGCCGAGCACGATCACCAGCACGAAATCCAGCCAGCTTTGAGAGTGCCAAAACCCGAAGCAGAAAAACACCGCGGCCACGCCCAACACCAGGTTCAATTTGTGTTGACCTGAGAACGTGACAGGCGCCCCTTGAAACAGGCGGAACTTGTACTTGCCAGACAGTTTGCCAAAGGCGATCACGGAGCCGGTGAACGTCACCGCGCCGATGAACGCGCCCAAGGCCAGTTCAATGCGGTTACCGCCGGGAATCGGGCCGTCTTTGCCCACGATGCCAAAGGCCCAAGGCTCGGCCACGGCAGCCACGGCAATGAAGACGGCGGCCAAACCGATCATGCTGTGCATGAACGCCACCAGTTCGGGCATCTTGGTCATCTCGACACGTTTGGCCGCGATGGCACCCGCGGTGCCACCGACCAACAAGCCCAACATCACCCAGCCCATGCCCAGGGCCTTGCCGCCGGACAATTCCACGATCAGTGCGGCAGTCGTGAGCACGGCGATGGTCATGCCCACCATGCCAAACAGATTGCCCCGGATCGAGGTGGTAGGGTGGCTCAGGCCTTTGAGCGCCTGAATGAAACACACTGAAGCTGCCAGGTACAGCAGCGTGACGAGGTTCATGCTCATGCTGCATCTCCCTTGGCTGGGGCGGGCAGTTTCTTGTCTTTCTTCTTGAACATCTCCAGCATGCGCCGGGTGACCAGGAAGCCACCAAACACATTCACGGCCGCCAAGGCCACGGCCAACACGCCCATGGTTTTACCCAGGGTGGTCTCGGTCAGCGCAGCGGCCAACATGGCGCCGACGATGACGATGGCAGAGATGGCATTGGTCACCGCCATCAAGGGCGTGTGCAAGGCGGGGGTGACCGTCCAAACCACGTGGTAACCCACGTAGATGGCCAGCACAAAAATGATCAGGTTGGTGATCGTGGGGGAAACGAGGTCCATGGTGTTGTCCTTGTCTGGGTTGATCGGGCTCGGCGGCGCTTATTTGCGCTTGACTTCGCCGTCTTTGCTCATGAGGCAAGCGGCCACGATGTCGTCTTCCATGTCGATGGTCAAGCCACCGTCCTTGGGCAAAATCAGCTTCAGAAAATCGAGCACGTTGCGCGCATAGAGCGACGAGGCATCAGCGGCCACCAGTGCGGGCAAATTGGTTTCGCCCACCAACGTGACGCCATGCTTGACCACGGTCAAACCGGCTTCGGTCAGCGGACAGTTGCCGCCTTGGGCTGCGGCCAGGTCAACGATGACCGAGCCCGCTTTCATGGACTTGACCATCTCCTCGGTGACCAACACGGGTGCTGCGCGGCCAGGGATCAAGGCCGTGGTGATCACGATGTCTGCCTGGGCCACGCGCTTGGCAACTTCCACCTTTTGGCGGTCCATCCAGCTTTGCGGCATCGGCTTGGCATAGCCACCCACGCCTTGCGCAGCCTCTTTTTCTTCAGGCGTGTCGTAAGACACGTCGATGAATTTGGCCCCGAGCGACTCCACTTGCTCTTTCACGCTGGGCCGCACGTCGGACGCCTCGATCACGGCCCCCAGGCGCTTGGCGGTGGCAATCGCTTGCAGACCTGCAACACCTACACCCAAGATGACCACCCGGGCGGCTTTGACCGTGCCTGCAGCCGTCATCAGCATGGGGAAGAAGCGTTGGTATTTGTCGGCCGCCATCATCACGGCCTTGTAACCCGCGATGTTGGCTTGCGACGAGAGCACGTCCATGCTTTGGGCTCGCGTGGTGCGTGGGGCTGCTTCGAGGGCAAAGCCGGTGATGTTGGCCGCGGCCAACCGTTGCAGGCCCGGGGCATCAAAGGGGTTCAACATGCCCACCACCGTGGTGCCTGGTTTGACCAAGCTGACCTCGTTGTCGAACAGGTTGCGCACCTTGAGCACCAGGTCGGCACCAAAGGCGCCAACCGCGTCGGTGATTTCAGCGCCCACGGCCACATAGGCCTCGTCTGGCGCACTGGCAGCAACGCCAGCACCAGACTGCACGCGCACAGTGTGGCCCTGGGCTTTGAGTTTCTTGGCCGTCTCAGGGGTCACGGCGACGCGGGTTTCGCCCACCGTGGTTTCGGCGGGTACGCCAATCAGCATGGAGTGTCTCCTCGTGTTGAATTGGAAAATTTCACGAAGCTTACAGCAGTTTTCTGGTCAATTTAGAAGGTAACCTCTACGAAACTCAACCCCTTGTGCCCCGCTTGACCCGCCATGCCCCCCACCAACCCGTTGTCTGCCCCCTTGCCCACCCCGTCCTCTGCACGCTGGAAACCCAGTGTCACCGTGGCCGCCATCATTGAGCGCGAAGGGCGCTTTTTGCTGGTGGAAGAACACACGCCTGAAGGCCGGCGCCTGAACAACCCCGCCGGACGCCTCGACCCCGGTGAAAGCCCTGAAGAAGCCTGCGCCCGCGAAGCGTTGGAAGAAACCACCCACACATTCAAACCCACCGCGCTGGTGGGCGTTTACCTTAACCGGTTTCAGCGCCCTGACGAAGACATCACTTATCTGCGCTTCGCGTTTGATGGCGATCTGGGTGACGTGGTGCCCGGTCGACAATTGGACACAGGCATCGTGCGCACCGTGTGGATGACCCCTGATGAGGTTCGTGCGAGCACCAACCGCCACCGCAGCCCGCTGGTGTTGCAGTGCATGGAAGACCACCTCGCCGGACAGCGCTTTCCCCTGAACTTGATACGCACCGACACCAGCATCTATGGCCTCGGTATCCCACAGCAAAACTGAAAACCTCACCCCAAGGAACACCATGAACACCACCAACCTTCGCTCATTGCCCCGCCGTCACGCCTGTCTGCAAGCCCTCTCATGGCTGGCCCTGTCGGGCGCCAGTGTCAAGGCCTGGGCCCAGAGCTGGCCCACCAAACCCCTCAAACTGATCGTGCCCTTCCCAGCGGGTGGCGCTACCGACGTCTTGGCCCGTGTGCTGGCCGAGAAGCTGCCTCAAAAGCTGGGGCAGTCGGTCATCGTTGAAAACAAGCCCGGCGCGGGCACCGTGATCGGGGTGACCGCCGTCACCAAAGCACCCGCGGACGGCTACACCATCTTGGTGTCTGCGGGTTCGAGCTTTGCCGTGTTGCCCGCTCTGAAGCCCAACTTGGCCTATGACATTGAAAAAGACCTGGCCACCGTCAACCTGTCGGTGACCACCCCATTGGTCATCGTGACGTCTGCCGCGTTGCCTTACAAACGCCTGTCTGACCTGATCGCCCATGGCAAAGAGCGCCCGAAATCGCTGCGTTACACCAGTTATGGCGCAGGCACCTCACCTCACTTGGCCACAGAATTGTTCACCTCGGTGGCCAACATCCAGGCCGAGGCCATCCCCTACAAGGGCAGCAGCGACGCGTTGTTGGCCTTGCTGCGCGGGGATGCGGATTTCGGCATGGAAACCATTGTGGCGGCCATGCCGCACATCAAATCTGGCAAGCTGCGCGCCTTGGCCGTGACCATGCCTGGGCGCTCGCAGTACTTGCCTGACGTGCCAGGTTTGGAAGAGTTCAAGCTGTCGGCTGCAGCCTTTTTGGGTTACTACGGCGTGGCCGTCGCGACCGGCACGCCTGCCCCCATCATCGACAAGCTGAGCCAAGTCATCCACGAGATTCTGAAAGCACCAGAGACGCAGGAAAAACTCCTCACCCAATCGCTGGACGTGGCATCCAAAGGCCCGGAAGAGATGCGCACCTTCATCCGCGCCGACATGCTCAAGCTGCGCGAACTGGGCAAGCGCCTCAACGTTCAGCTGGAGTGAGCGCTCTCAGCGGACCAAGCCCTGCTTGGACAACCACTGCTGGATCAGGGCCGCGATGTCCTGGTTGTTCTTGTCCATCATCAGCATGTGGCTGTTGCCTTTGATGCCCATGGCAGGCAGGTCGATCACTTCAGGCTTGCCACCGGCTGCGCGGATGCTGTCGTGGAACTTCAGGTTGTTGGCACGGATGGTGGGCCAGCGCGCGTCTTGCTCGATGAAGTCGCCATAGATGCTGACATTCGGCGTGTCTTTCAGCGCTGCCGCTTGCTTGGCGTCACCAATGCCTGCAGGCTCGACCAGGACCAAGGCTTTCACCTTGTCTGGGCGGGCTTGGGCCACGCGGTAGGCAAAGGGGCCACCCTGTGAGTGGGCCAACACCACACACGGGCACACCTTGTCGACCAAGGCGGTGTAAGCGGCAATGATCGGCTCATCGGTGCTGGTCCAGCGGGGCACCCCTTGCTTCATGAAGTTGTCATAGCCCTCCAGGGGGAACTGGCTGCCCGGCAGAGGCTTCATCTTTGCCACGTCCTTGTTGTAGCTGCCTGGCCCGGCACCGATGCGAAAACGCTCAAATGGGTTTTCTTTGGTCAAAAAGACCGGGTCAGTTTTGAACACGTCAGGGTACATTGCCCACCCCGAGCGGCCACGCTCGACCGCATCGCTGTTGTAAACCGTCCAGCCCTGTTTCACAAAGTAGTTGACCCAGCCCTCGCGCCCATCAGGCGTGCTCTCGTACGTCACCCCTGTGAGGCCGCCGCCATGCCACATCAGCAAGGGCAACTTGCCCCGCTCTTGGCTGGGGACGAAGTACTGCACGTACATTTGCTCGACTTGGTAGACGCCATTGGGGTCGATCTTCACCGGCACGCCACCTTGGGTCATCATGACCTCTTTCAGCGGTTTACCACTGAGCGTCACTTCACGGCCACCGACATGGAAAGACCCCATGGTTTTGAGAGAAATACCGTCATTCCGGCTTACGGGTGCTGCGCATCCAGCTATCAAAGCAATAGCAGATAAAGCCAACATCAATCGTTTCATGGTGTGCTCCTGGTGAAGTGAGGGGTCGCGTGATCAATCGGCCTTGATGCCAGCACGCTGAACGATGTCTTTCCAGATCTTTTGCTCGCTGGCGACAAACTTGGCGTATTCCGCGGACGGGCCACCGCCCCCCACCGCGTTGTCGGTCGCGAAACGTTCGGTGACAGACGACGATTTCAGGGCCTTGAACGACTCTTCCTGCAAGCGCTTGACGATCTCTGCGGGTGTGCCTGCTGGCACGTGGATGCCGTACCACTGGGAGGTCTCAAACCCTTTGTAGCCCATCTCTTCAACGGTGGGCACATCGGGCATGGCCGCAATCCGCTTTTGGGTGCCCACGGCGATGGCACGCAGTTTGCCGCTGCGGATGTGCGCACCCAACGCAGGCATGCCCGCAGAAGCGGCTTGTAAGCGGCCACCCAGCAGGTCTGTCAGCTGCGGGCCCGTGCCGCGGTAAGGGATGTGGGTCATGAACATGCCCGTGACCAACTTGAGGTACTCCATCGACAGATGCCCTGCGCTCGCATTGCCTGCCGAACCGTAGTTCACACGGCCAGGGTTCTTTTTGACGTAGTCCACGAACTCTTTGAAGTTTTTGGCAGGCACGTCAGGGTGGATCACGAACACATTGGGCACCTTGGCCAGCAAGGTGACCGGCATGAAATCCTTGTCGACATCGTAGGGCTGGTTCTTGAGCATGTAGGGGTTCACGGCGAGCGTACCGACGTGCGACAAGATCATGGTGTAACCGTCAGGCGCGGACTTGGCCACTTCTTGCATCGCGATGGTGCCTGCACCGCCCGGCTTGTTTTCGACGTAGACACTTTGACCCAGCTGCTTCGTCAGTTCAGCCGCGACGGTGCGTGCCACGACCTCTGACGTGCCACCTGGCGCGAAGGGCACCACAAAACGGATGGACTTGTTAGGCCAAGCCGAAGACTGTGCCATCAGGCCAGGAGCGGCCACAGCCGACGCAGCAGCCCCCGCTGCTTGCAAAAGTTGGCGGCGGGAAAAAGCGGTCGTGGTGTTCATGGCTCAAATCCTTTTCAATCCGTGTATCGATGCGTTTATCAATGGGTGCACAAACCAGGCAGCGCACCCGGTCGTTCATTATCAAGTGGCCAAAGGAAACAGGGCTTCGCCCCGAGACCAGCGGCGCAAGTTGTCCAAGAAAAGCTGCTCAACGCGTTTCGCATTGCCATCCGAAAAGCCAGCACTGTGCGGCGTGGCAATCACCTGGGGCATGTCCCACAGCGGCGAGGTGGTAGCCAAGGGTTCGTGCTCAAACACGTCCAGGTACGCTCCCGCCAGATGCCCCGTCTGCAAGGCCTGCACCAACGCGGCTTCGTCAACCACTTCGCCACGCGCCACATTGATCAGGTGCGCCCCTCGCGGCAAAGCGGCCAGTGCCTCAGCGTCGATCAATCGACGGGTTTGCGCTGTCAGAGGGCAGGCCAGCACCAACCAATCGGTGCGCGGCAACACCTGGTGCAAGTCGCCATAGGTGACCGTGTGCGTCGCGGGTGCAGATGCCGCACCAGTGCGCCTCACGGCGACCACGTTCAGACCCAACACCGCGAGCACCGCAGCCACCTGCTGGCCGATGGCTCCCCATCCCACGATCACGGCCGTCTGCCCCGCGAGATCGGGCGGCAACCCGGTCTGGATCAGCGGCGCCCAGGTGCGTTTGCGCTGCGCGGCCATGAGCTGAGGCAAGCGGCGCGACAGGCTCAACAAACCGGCCAAAGCCGTCTGCGCCACCACCCCAGCGTTGGTGCCCGATGACGTGGTGACCTGCACGCCCTTGGCCATCAAGTCCACAAAAATCTGACGATCAGCCCCCGCCGAATGCACGTGCACCCACCGCAAGGATGGGGCTTGACGCATCGTCTCGTAAAACGATTGCGTGTGCGCTTGCAACTGGTGTTTGGTGGACAAACCCGTCACATCGCGCGACACAAACGCCAAGTCGACATCGAGCAAACCGTGGGCCGTGTCTTGGGGCGGCACATCGTCTGGCGTCACGATCTCGACAACCCGACCCGGCAACGCTTGCTCAACCGCGGCGGTCATCGCGGCCTTGGCCGCAGACGACAACAAGACCCGCACCACAGGGCCAGCGCTCATTCGGCCACGGCGCCAGAGGCCTGCACCACCAGCTTCCATTTGTCGTATTCGCGTCGGGTGAACTGCCCAAATTGCTCCGCGCTGCCACCGACCGGGTCCGCACCTTCGCGAACCAGTTGGGCATCGAGTGCTGGCAGGGCCTCGTTGACCGCGCGGTTCAGCGTGTTCACAACGACCTCAGGCGTGCCCTTGGGGGCAAAAAAGCCAAACCAAGAGCCCGCTTCAAAGCCCGGAAAACCCTTGTCGGCCACCGTGGGTACACCAGGCAACGCGCGTGAGGGTTTGATGCTGGACACCGCCAGGGCCTTGAGCTTGCCACCCTTGATGTGCTGGATGACCGAGGGAATGGTGGCAAACATGAAGGTCAAGCGACCTGCCAACAAATCGTTGAGCGCCGTGGCCCCTTTGTAGGGGACATGGGTGGCGTTGACTTTCAGTCGCTGCGCCAGCATGAAGCTGGACAAATGCGACGAAGTACCCACCCCCGTGGAGCCATAGTTCAACTTGTCAGGGTTGGCCCGCGCGTAGGCCAAAAATTCCTCGAACGTGTTCACAGGCAAACCCGTGTTGACCACCAACACATTGGGCACGTCTGCGATTTGCACCACGGGAACCAGGTCTTTCAGCGGGTCATACGACAGGGTTTTGTACAGCGTCTGGTTGATGGCGATGGGGCCCACTGAATCAACGATCAGGGTGTAGCCATCGGGCACCGCACGCACCACGGCCTCGGTGCCAATGTTGCCGCCGCCGCCTGGCTTGTTGTCGATCACAAACGCCTGCTTGAGTTTGTCAGACAGGTGCTGCGACACGGCCCGTGCCAGGATGTCTGTGGTCCCACCTGCGGTGAACGCCACCACCACTTTCACAGGCTTGTTCGGCCAAGGCGCAGACTGCGCACGCGCAAGCCCAACGCAACCAGCAGCCACCACCATGGCAACGACACCTTGGCGCGTTGCCGTTGCCAACAAGGCATGAAAAGAGCGCATCTGGGTTACCTCCGGGTGACAGTTCAATCAAACTTGCGGGCCAAAGCCGTAAAGGCGAGCCGGGTTGTCTACCAGCACTTTCTGGCGCTGCGCGGCAGTGGGCATCCAACGCGCCAACAGGTTCAACAACACCCCATCGTCAGGCATGTGGGCGGGGTCAAAATAGTGGATGTGGGGCCAGTCTGTGCCCCAAACGATGTGCTCATCGTTGGCCGTCAGCAGGGCTTGCGCATAGGGGTCTACATCGCTGTAAGGTGCTCCCGACAGACCCGGCGTGCCATTGCGGTCAGCACCAGAAATCTTGGTCCAAGCGGTCCCCTCGGCGAGCATGCGGCACAGTTGTTGAAAGCCTGGGTCATTGACGCCCCGCGAGGTGGCCATGCGACCCATGTGGTCAATCACCAGCGGCAAGCCCAGGCGCGTGAGCCGAGGACCCAACTCGACCAAATCAGGGGCGTGGATCCAAATCTGGGCATGCCAGCCCCGTTCCTTCAAACGCGGGGCCAGGTTTTCCAACACGGCCAGGCCCACACCGTTGCGGTAGACCGCATGGCCATCACGCTGGAACAGGTTGAAACGCACACCTCGGATGCCTGCCGCATGCCAGGCATCGAGGTCAGCGTCGGTGGTGGTGGGGGCAGGCACGGCCACCCCGCGCAGGCGGTCTGGCCAACGCCGAAGTGCATCCAAGATCGATCCGTTGTCAGTGCCACAGGCACTGGCCGTGACCAACACACCACGCTCGAAACCGATCTGGTCCAGGTGGGCAATGAAGCTCGCGCCGGGGTACTCCTCGGGGGTGTAGCTGCGGTCCTCGGCCAAAGGGTATTGGGCGTAAGGCCCGAACGTGTGGGCATGGCTGTCACAGGCGCCAGCGGGCACCGCAAAGGCAGTGGGGGTGAGCACGTTGAGTGCGGGGAGGCAAGCTCGGGTCATGGTCAATCCGCCTTCAGTTTGCCCGCCTTGGCCTGGGCAATGGCACGGGTCTCTTCTTGTTGCAGCAT
>CAZHDP010000081.1:0-4884 GCA_964531605.1 uncultured Burkholderiaceae bacterium
CAGCAGAGCAATTTGCAAACGTCATCCAGCAGCATGGGCCCGACGCCGTGGGCTTTTACATCAGCGGGCAGTTGTTGACGGAAGACTATTACGTCTTCAACAAACTGACCAAAGGCCTCATTGGCACCAACAACCTGGACTCCAACTCACGCCTGTGCATGAGCAGCGCCGTGGCGGGCTACAAGCAAACGCTGGGCGCTGATGCCCCACCGGCCTGTTACGACGACGTGAACCATGCGGATTGCCTGTTCATCGTGGGCTCCAACACCGCCTACGCGCATCCGGTATTGTTTCGGCGCATTGAAGAGGCCAAGCAAAAACGCCCGCAGATGAAGGTCATCTTTTGCGACCCGCGCCGTACCGACACGGCCGAGATTGCCGACCTCTACCTGCCCATTCAACCCGGCACCGATGTGATGCTGTTCCACGGCCTGCTGCACATCATGCTGTGGGAAGGGTGGACGCAACCCGCCTACATCGCGGCACACACCAGCCACTTTGACACGCTCAAAGCCTTGGTGCGTGACTGCACGCCTGACCTGGTGTCGCAAACCTGTGGCATCCCCAAAGCCGACCTGTTCACTGCTGCGCAGTGGTTTGCAACTTCTGCCGCCACCTTGAGCCTGTATTGCCAAGGCCTGAACCAGTCCAGCAGCGGCACCGCCAAAAACACCGCGCTGATCAACCTGCACCTGGCCACCGCGCAGATCGGCAAGCCCGGGGCGGGGCCGTTCTCGCTCACCGGGCAACCCAACGCCATGGGCGGGCGCGAAGTGGGTGGCATGGCCAACCTGATGAGCGCGCACCGAGACATGGCCAATGCCGCTCACCGTGCCGAGGTGGCCGCGCATTGGGGCGTGCCGTCAGTGCCCGACAAGCCTGGCAAAACCGCGGTGGAGATGTTCCAAGCGGCCGCTGACGGCGAGATCAAAGCCCTGTGGATCGCCTGCACCAACCCGGCCCAGTCCATGCCCGACCAGGCCACCGTGCGCCGCGCTCTGGAGCGGGCCGAGTTTGTGGTGGTGCAAGAAGCCTTTGCCACCGCCGCCACCTGCGCCTTTGGCGACCTGCTCTTGCCCGCCACCACCTGGGGCGAAAAAGAAGGCACCGTCACCAACAGCGAACGCCGCATCAGCCGCGTGCGCGCTGCCGTGCCCGCCCCCGGTCTTGCCAAACACGACTGGGCCATTGCCACCCTGTTTGGTCAACAGCTGGGCCGCAAGTTGGGGCGCGAAGCCGCTTTGCTGGACTACACGGCGCCCCAAACCATCTGGAACGAACACCGGGAAAGCACCCGCCGGCGCGATCTGGACATCACCGGCCTGAGCTACGCCACCCTGGAAGCCGATGGCCCCCAGCAATGGCCCTACCCCACCGGCGCCAGCGCTGGCCTGGAACGGCTCTATGCCGATGGCCAATTCCCCACGCCCGATGGCAAAGCACGCTTTGTGGCCACGGCCTACCGACCCGTCGCCGAAGCACGCGAATCACGCTACCCCTTCAGCCTGACCACAGGCCGCTTGCGCGACCAGTGGCACGGCATGACCCGCACCGGCACCCTGGGCCGCTTGTTCAGCCACGTGGCAGAGCCCACGCTGCAAATGCACCCGCAAGACATGCGCCGCCGCCAGCTCGCCAATGGCGATCTGGTCCACGTGACCAGCAAGCGCGGCAGCATTTTGGTGCCCGTCCAGTCGGCCAGCGACCTGGGCTTGAACCAAGTGTTCATGGCCATGCACTGGGGGCCGGAATACCTGAGCGGCCAGTCCAGCACAGGCGAAACGCTGGCCGGCGTGAACGCCCTGACCACCAGTGCATATTGCCCCGACTCGAAACAGCCTGAACTCAAACACGCCGCCGTGAAAGTCCTCAAGGCAGAAATGCCCTGGACGCTGCTCGGCATGGCCTGGCTGCCCGCAGACCGGGTGCTGGCGGCACAAGAAGCCTTGCGCGGCCTGATGGGCAGCTTGGCGTTCACCGCTTGCGTGCCATTCTCCAACAACACGCCGTTGAACTCAACCACAGACCCCAACGCCGCGCCAGAGCGCTCGGGCATTTTGTTTCGTGCGGCGGCGTACGAAGCGCCCCCTGCCGAGTTGATCACCAACATTGAAGCGGCTCTGCAGCTGCAAGGCGCGGACGTCCTGCGCTATGCCGACCCGCGCAAAGGCCAACACCGTGCGGCACGCCTGGTGCGTGACGCGGCCACCCAAACACTCACGCTTGAAGCGGTGCTGCTGTGCGGCGACACCCGTGCAGAAGCCTGGATCAAAACCCTGTTGCAAGATACCCTGCCCGCCCAGGCTTACGGCCGCATGTTGCTCAGCCCAGGTGCCAAGCCACCAGTGGCGGTGCAATCGCGTGGCAAGGTGGTCTGCAGTTGCTTCAATGTGACCGATGCGGCGATTGCACAGCAGCTTCAATCAGCTGCCTGCCAGGCCAGTGAAGACCCGCTGGTTGCACTGCAAGGTGCGTTGAAGTGTGGCACCAACTGTGGCTCTTGCATCCCGGAGTTGAAGAAGATGGTGCGTGCGCAGGCCATAGAGAAAGTTGGCACAGCCGCTTAGGAAGCACCGGCACGGTGGGCCGGTTCAATCCAGCATCACGGCATCAAGCAGCTGCGTATTCAACGCGTGGCTCGCAAGCGATCGGAAAGTTGACCGAGTTGGCGATGTAACACTTTTCGTGAGCGGTATGGTGCAGGTGGCGAGCCTTTTCAAGGTCGTCACCCGGTCGAATGTGGACATGGGGGCGCAACACCATTTCTGTGAAGCGACCGTGCTGCGCGTCGTCTTGCAGGGTTCCTTCAGCCTCGTCTCGGTAGGCCACGACAACGATACCCGCGTCGGCACAGAGGTGCAGGTACCAGAGCTTGTGGCAAGCAGACGCCGCTGCCACCATGAGGTCTTCCGGGTTCCAGCGGTCCGCATGGCCGCGAAACGCAGGATCGGAAGAACCTGGAATGTCAGGCTTCAAGTTTGCCGTAATGAGGTGCTCTCTGCCGTAGGCGGCATAAGCTGAAGTGCCGCTGCCGCGATTGCCCGTCCAGGTGACTTGAACCGCGTACTTGTGATGGTGATTTGGCATGCTTTGACTCCAGGGGTTGAAGAAGAGATGGCATTTTTTGCATTGCATTGATCAGGCGGTAACGCCAGCCCGCCCAATCACTGAAAAGTAAGCAGGGCTCTGCCTTCGCCCCATGCCGTGATCTGAACACTTTCGATCAGTTTGGCAATCAAGCGCTGCGCGGTCCGTCTGGCAAAGTCTGGATGCTGGGTGATGCGCGTCATGACCACGGGTTGCCCGGCATGCTTCGCATGCCCACCGCCAAGCCTTCTTTCAAAGCAGCAATTGGCCAGTTTCAGCACGGAAATTTTGACGCTTAAAAGCCAGTCTCGCGACGTGCAACAGCGAGGTAGGCGCCCAAACCCAACATCGTGAAGCCTGAAGCCCTGTTCAGCAGCTTCGCCCGAGCGATCCGGGCAGTACCTGAAGCCAAAACACGGGAAGCGACGAAGACAGCCAGCACATCGACGACCGTGTTCAGCGCAACGCAGATACCCACCATGACCACGAGCTGCGGGATCAACGGCAGCTCCGGCAAAACGAACTGAGGGAGGAATGCCAAAAAGAACAAGGCTGTCTTCACATTGAGCGCCTCGACCAGCACAGCCTCACGAAAGGCACGACCTGCGCCTTGGGACTCAACCTGAGCGACATTGAACGCGGCTTCCTGGCGCATCAGCATCCGAATCCCGAGGTAAACCAAATAGGCGGCCCCAAGGTATTTCAGGAAATTGAAGGTGATCGCTGACTGGGCAATGAGCACGGTGACACCTAAAGCAGCGGCAAAACATGCACCAAGCCGCCTAGCCCCGTACCCACACATGACGCCAACCCCTCAGAGCGACCGCCTGCAACGGTGCGCGCAACCACGTAAGCGATGCCAGGGCCCGGCGTGATGGCGAGCAGGAACGAGGCCAGGAGAAACGCGGCGAAAGACATGGTTGATTGTCCTTGAAATGTAGAGAATGCAAAGGCTCCGCGCCCTGCACTTGTCGGCGATGATCGCTCAATTTGGCATCCTCACCTGCATGGGGCGTCAATGCTGTCACAACATGCCCCGAGTCAAGCTGGCTGTGTTCAAGCGAAAATCTCCTCATGCCCAGCCTCCCATTCCAAAACATCCTTTACCTGACCCAAAGCGCTGACGCTCTGCGTGCGCAGCTCGCAGGCCAACGACTCACCTTGCAGCAAGCCAGGCCGCTGCGCGATGACATCTCCACGGACGAGATCACGCCGGTGGCCATCTTGAGCCATTACGACGACAAGCTGGGCGACCATGCCCACACCGGCTTGCGTGTGGAGGGTGAACAGCCTTTGGGGGTGGGCACCCTGCGCGCGAGTGGCTTTGATGTGTTGGTGGGGGGGCGGCGCTATGGCAAAGGGTCGTCGCGCGAGCACAGCCCTGCCGCCGAGAAGCTGGCGGGGGTGCGCCTGGTGTTTGCCGAAAGCTTTGAGCGCATTTACCGCCAGAACGCAGACAACATTGGCTTGTTCACTTCGACCAACTTTGACCTGCTCGCCAAACTGGAGCGCGGCGAGACACTGAGCGTGGATGACTTGGTGGACGGTCGGGACGCGTTGGCGGCGGCCATTTTGCGTGCGGGGGGCATGCTGAAGTTTGGGCAGGCGCATTTGCTGTCGACCCGTGCCACACCGCTCGAACCGACAGCTGTGCCGCAAACCCTGTTCCAAAAAATCATCGCCCGCCACCTGCTGCGCACCCCTGTCACGGCGGAGGTGCCCACGGTGGGCCAAGGCGTGTTTGTGCAGGCGGACTGGCGCTTCATCCACGCGTACTACACCGGCATGGCCGCGCAC
>CAZHDP010000081.1:4894-10728 GCA_964531605.1 uncultured Burkholderiaceae bacterium
CGCACATGCTGCATGCGGCGTTGGGCAAACCCTTGGCACTGCGCGCGCCTGAGCGCATCGTGGTGTTTGAAGACCACACCTCCTACGTGGCCACCAGCCCAGCGCATGTGCGGGGTGGCTTGGTGCCCAATGTGCTGGCGATGTGCCAGGCGCAGCGTGACTTTGCGGCCCAATACGGCCTGCGCATGCACCGCACGCTGACGGATGACGAAGCGGCGCTGGACGATGACCACAACGTGGCGGGCATCTCGCACGCGATGATGGCGGAGCACTACGCACTGCCGGGACAAGTGGTGGTGGGCACCGATTCACACACCCCGCACAGCGGGGCCTTGGGCTGCGTGGCCTTTGGCGTGGGCACCACCGACATGGCCAATGCCTTTGTGACCGGGGCTGTGCGCCTGACGGTGCCAGAGAGCCTGCGTGTGGCGTTGGCAGGCCCGCTGCCGCCAGGCATCACCGCCAAAGACATCGTGCTGCACTTGTTGGCGCTGCCCTTCATCCGCGAAGGCGGAGGGGTTGGCAAGGTGTTTGAATTCACCGGCAGCGCTATCGCTGATCTGCGCACGGACGAACGCGCCACGCTGACCAACATGTGCGCGGAATTGGGCGGCCTGACCGGCATCGTCGCCCCCGACGCCGAGACGGTGGCCTTCTTGCGCGAACGGCGTGGCGTGGATGTGGGGATCGAGCCGTGGATGCAAAGCGATGCCGGGGCGAGCTATGCCCACAGCCTGCACGTGGACTGTCGCGCGTTGTCACCCATGGTGGCGTCGCCGGGTGACCCTGGCAATGGCATTTCGCTATCAAAACTAGAGCAAACTGTTGCCGTGGACATTGCCTACGGTGGCTCCTGCACGGCAGGCAAGCGCGAAGACTTCGACCACTACCATGCGGTGCTGTCGTGGGCATTGGCCAACGGCCTGTCGGTGCCGCCCAGGGTCAAGCTGTACTTGCAATACGGCACCACGGCCGTGCGGGACTACTGTGTGGCCAAGGGCTACGCCAAGACGTTTGAGGCCGTCGGCGCCATCATGTTGCAACCGTCATGCGGTGCGTGCGCCAACTGCGGACCAGGCTCGTCCACCGACGCGAACCAAGTCACCGTGAGTGCGATCAACCGCAACTTCCCAGGCCGCTCTGGCCCAGGCCAAGTGTGGCTGGCCAGCCCACCCACGGTGATGGCCAGCGCACTGGCGGGGGAATTGATCTCGTTTGAAGCGCTTCAAGCCCGCTTGAAGTAAGCGAGACAAGGCACCGACACGCGCAGTTAAGCGCTGTCACACTCGTACAGGCTTACTGCGCCTCGACACCGGCCTTCTTCACCAAGCCAGCATATTTGGCCAATTCACTCCTGAAGAAACTGGCCGCTGCTTCTGGTGTGCTGATGGCAATGGTGTTGCCTTGCTTGGCCATGGACTCTTTCACGTCGGCGGCGTTGAACGCAGCCACCACAGCGGCGTTGATGCGTTTGGCATCGGCGGCGGGCAGGCCCTTGGGACCAATCACGGCGAACCAGGCGTCCATCACATAACCCGGCAAGCCCTGTTCCACAAAAGTGGGGATGTCAGGCGCGGCCGCTGTGCGCTGTGCACCACACGCACCGATGGCCCGCAACGCGCCGGACTTGATGTGGGCCTGCACGCTGGGCAGCGCTGCAACGGCAAACTCGACCTGACCGCCAATCAGGTCGGTCACCATGGGGCCAACGCCTTTGTAGGGGATGTGGCGGGCGGTGGTGCCAGCCTCGTCCAAAAACATTTCAGAGGCCAAATGCAAGATGGTGCCGTTGCCACCCGACGCAAAGTTGTAGGCACCAGGTTTGCTCTTGAGCAAGGCAATGAATTCTTTGCTGTTGGTGGCGCTGACCTTGGCGGGGTTGACCACCAGGATCATGGGGGTGCTGCCCACGATCGCAATGGGGGTGAAGTCACCCGGCATGTCAAAGGGCAGTGACTTGAGCACGCTGGGGAAAATCACCACGTTGTTGGACACCACCGACAGGGTGTGCCCGTCGGGATTGGAGCGCGCCAACGCCTGCAAGCCAACCACACCGCCTGCACCGGGCTGGTTCTCGACGACCACAGACGTACCGAGGGCTTTGGCCAGGGCGTTTTGTGCGCTGCGGGTGATGGCATCCACACCCGACCCCGAGGCGTTGGGCAGGATGAATTAGACCGGTTTGTCGGTTTGGGCAAAGGCCAGGCTGGGCAGGCTTGCCACCAAGGCCAAGGTGCGACGGCGCAGGGGTGAATAGGTCATGCGAGTGTCTCCGTTAGCGGTTGTCAAATGGGGTTCAAGCCACTGCCCCACATTGGCGCAGCGCGTCTTTGTCGGCCTCACTGTAGCCGAGTGCGCTGAGCAGCTCGGCGCTGTGTTGCCCCATGGTGGGAGGCTGCAGGCGCACGCCCAGGCGTTGGCCGTCCATGGTGAAGGGGAACAGCGTGGTTTGCGCGGTCTGCCCCGCACACGCTCCATCGGGCAAGGTGATGTCGGCCAGGCCACCGGTGGCCAGCAGGTGTTCGTCGTCAAACAGTTCTTCAGGCTTTCGGATCGGTGCGAAAGGCAAGCCCGCTTGCTCAAACTTGGCGGCCAACTCAGCGGCGGTGTAGGGGGCCAAGCGTTCGCGCAGGAGGGGCAACAGACTGGGGCGCAAGCGCACGCGGTCGTTGTTGCTGGTGTACTGGGGATCGGCCTTGAGGTCGGCAAAGCCCATCAAGTCGCAAAACGTGACCCATTGCACGTCACTGACGGCCGCCAAAAAGATCTGCTCACCGTCTTTCACGGTGAACACGTCGTACACCGCCCACGCCGAGATGCGCTCAGGCATGGGCGCTGCGGCCTGCCCGGTGATGGCGTATTGCAGCATGTGCTGACCGACCAGGAAGACGTTGTTCTCAAACAAGGCGCTCTGCACCTCTTGGCCTTTGCCGGTGATGCCCCGTTGGATGAGCGCACCCAGCGTGCCAATGGCACCAAACATGCCACCCATGATGTCGTTCACGCTGGTACCGGCGCGCAGAGGGTCGCCGGGGCGCCCCGTCATGTAGGCCAGCCCCCCCATCATTTGCACCACCTCGTCCAAGGCGGTGCGGTGCTCGTACGGGCCGGGCAAAAAGCCTTTGTGACTGACGTAAATCAAGCGCTCGTTGACTTGGGACAGCGACGCGTAATCGAGCCCGTATTTTTTCATGGTGCCAGGCTTGAAGTTTTCTGCGACCACGTCTGCGCTGGCTGCCAATTTGCGGGCGACCGCAGCCCCTTCGGGCTTGTGCAGGTCAATCGCAATGCTCTTTTTATTGCGGTTGAACATGGGGAAGAAGCCCGCGCCCGCGCCGAGCAAATGGCGGGTGCGGTCGCCCTCGATGGGTTCGACCTTGATCACCTCGGCGCCCATGTCAGCGAGCACCATGCCACAGGTGGGGCCCATCACCATGTGGGTGAATTCAACCACGCGAAGCCCGGTGAGCGGGAGGGGTTTGGATGCTGGTGTGGTCATGCTGCTTCTTTCATTGTTCTGGGCAAACCTGCTTGCCAAAGTGTGCCATGCAGGGCCTCGCCTTCCAGCCAGGCGGCCACCTGACGGCGCAAGCCCAACAGGCTGTCGATGTTCAGGCCCGTGTCGATCTTCATGCTGCGCAGCATGTAGGCCAGGTCTTCGGTGCTGACGTTACCGCTGGCACCGGGCGCATGGGGGCAACCGCCGATGCCAGCCAGGCAAGCGTCAAAGCGGGTGATGCCACATTGCAGTGCGGCGTAAACGTTGGCCAGGCCCAAGCCACGGGTATCGTGAAAGTGCCCGCACCACAAGCGCTCGCCCACCAAGGCGCGGCCTTTCTCAAAGAGCCGCTGCACTTGGACTGGATCGGCGTAGCCCACGGTGTCAGCCAAGCTGACGCGGTCGCAACCCGCGTCCAGCAAGGCTTGCATCAGGCGCAGCACTTCAGACTCTTGCACCTCGCCTTGCAAGGTGCAACCAAATGCGGTGCCGACACCGCCCTCCAGCAGCATCTTGGAGCCCGCTGCGTCACGCGCAGCGCGAATGCGTGCCGCTTCGGCCACCACCTCGTCGGGGGTCTTGCGCAAATTGGCCAGGCTGTGGGCGTGACTGGCCGACAGGGGCAGCACCATGCTGTGCGCGCCGCTGGCGATGGCGGCCTCCGCACCGCGCAGATTGGGCACTAACACGGACACCACCAAGCCGGGCAGCTTCAGCGCATGGGGAATCAACTCGGCGGTATCGGCCAATTGGGGCAACAGGCGAGCGGGGACAAACGATCCAATCTCGATCTCGCGCAAACCCGCGTCGTAAGCGCCTTGCAGCCACGCCAACTTTTGCGCGGTAGGCAAGGTGCGGGCGATGCTTTGCAGGCCATCGCGCAGACCGACCTCGCGGACAGAGACGGTGGCAGGCAGTGAGGCAACAGGCATGGTGGTGACGTGGCAAAAGAGGTTGATGAAGGAACGTGCAACAGCGCGCATCCCGAGTACACCGAGTTTAGATATGTCACAGCAATCTAAAATATCAATTCAGGAAGCCTAAAGTTTCCAAACAGGAACATCTGAAAGACAGCATGCGTGATTTGGATTTGACGAGCTTGCGTCTCTTTGCCAAGGTGTGCGAGACCCGCAACATGGCCCGCGCAGGTGAGCAGGTTCACCTGGCCGGGTCCGCCATCAGCAAACGGCTGGCGCAACTCGAACACACCGTGGGCACACCCTTGCTGATACGCCGCCGCCATGGTGTGGATTTGACGCCGGCGGGCGAAACCCTGGCCGAGCACGCGCGCACCCTGCTGGCGGGCATTGACCGCATTGGCCGGGACATGGCGGCGTACGCCTCAGGTGTGCGGGGCCAGGTGCGGCTGTTAGCCACCAGTTCGGTGATGGCCGAGTCACTGGCCAACGACGTGGCCGCCTTTTTGCAAAAACCTGAACACCGGGACATCCGAGTGGACATGGAAGAAGGCGTCAGCCCCGAGGTGGTGCGGCGCATCCGAGACGGTGGCGCATCACTGGGCATTTGCTGGGACGCGGCAGACTTTGGTGGCCTGCAAACCCAAGGCTACCGCAGCGACCATCTGGCGGCGGTGGTGCATGCGGCTCATCCGTTGGCCACACAAACCCACCTGAGTTTTGCGCAAACCCTGCCCTACGAACAGGTGAGCATGCCTGCTGCCAGTGCCGTGCAAGGGCTGCTGCAGCGCGAAGCCGCTCGGACCGAGACACCGCTGGTCTACCGCACCATCGTGTCGAATTTCGACGCGGCACTGCGGGTCGTGGGTGCCGGCATCGCCTTGGGCATCGTGCCCTTGGAAGTGGCCCAACCCTACACCGCGGTGCTCGACGTTCGGGTGATCTCGCTGACCGACGCCTGGGCCAAGCGCGATTTTGCAATCTGCTTCAAAAGCGAGGCTGGGCTGTCACCAGCGGCACGCTTGCTGCTGGCACACCTGGCAGGCATGGCCCGTGCAACAACGCCCACGGCATTGGCCATATAGCCCAAAGTCATCAAGCATCCACGACAATCCAGACATGGGCATCAGCAACTACATCAAAGAAATTGGCCGAGGCAAAAAGGGCTCGCGCTCGCTCACGCGCGAGCAGGCTGACGACCTGTTCACCCAAGTGTTGGCGGGCACCGTGAGCGACTTGGAAATCGGCGCGTTCTGCTTGGCCATGCGCATCAAGGGCGAAACACCCGATGAGATGGCGGGGTTTTTGGACGCCACACGCCGCCGCACCCAACTGGTGCACAGCGCCCCAGGTGCGCGCCCTGTGGTTGTGATCCCCAGCTACAACGGCGCACGTAAACTCCCGGCCTTGACCCCGCT
>CAZHDP010000082.1:0-4627 GCA_964531605.1 uncultured Burkholderiaceae bacterium
AGTGGCTGCAGGTCGTGCCCTACAAGGGCTCGCTGCCCACGCCCGTGCCGACCGACCCGCTGATCTACCGCTGGTATGAAATCGTCAGCGTCTACGGCACCACGATCAAAGAACTGATCCACGAAGAGTTCGGCGACGGCATCATGAGCGCCATCGATTTTTCGATGGACATCGTGCGCCAGCCTGACCCCAAGGGCGATCGCGTGAACGTGGTGCTGTCCGGCAAGTTTTTGCCGTACAAACAATATTGAGATTGCCTTACCGAACACCACAACGCGCCCACTCAAGACTTCAAATCAATCGCTCTTGCAATGCCGCACTTGCCAGGGGTCTTAAGCGGGCGAAGCTCAGCAACTCTGATGCACGGGCACCTTTGCCCTGCCACTCATGAACCACATCCTCGGCCAACAACACATAGTGCCATGGCGGCCCGTTGCGTTGCGCTGGACTCAGTGCGTTGATACGGTCACACCAAGCCAGAGCTGCTTTCAACTTGCGTTGCACGTTCGGGTGCGCGGTTTGTTGTTGGGCTTTGGTTTCTACCAGATAGACTGCGTCCGCTGTTCGGACCAAAAAGTCGGGCGAATAAAAAGCGGGCAAGCCATCTTCTTTCACGTAGCGAAGCCGCGCAAACGTGTGGCGGTTTTCGCTGATCTTGCAAAACGCTTGCACCTGGGTGTCTGCTTGGGCCCAATGAATGAAAGCGCGCTCGAGCCCGCCATGGCGAGCTGACCAGCCCAAACGGGTGTAGATGCACTTGCTCACGGGTGCTGAGTGACTCTCGCGGAGCATGAGTTTGGGCACTTCACTCAAATGCCGCAAATGCACCTCCGTCTGACCCATGACGTGCTTTTGCTCCGCTTCTAACAAAGCAACGGCAAACACTTTGGTGATGTGGTCCACCACGGGTTGGAGCAGCAACACGCGCCAGTTTTCCCCGTCCAGTGGATTGAATGTTCCACCAAACAGGTTGCTCCAGATGTAGTCGTCCAGCCACCCGGTCAGCGCCGCCGTGTTCACCTGCAAATAGGGCTTGGCCAAGTGGGTGGCAATTTTGTTGCCTTTCGGCATGGGTTCACTCAGCGCCTGGCTGATGCGCCTTGTCAAGCGTGACAAGTACTCGTTATAGCCACCCACGTTCATCACGGCGCCGTCCACGCGGTAGTCGCCAAACAGGGTCGCACTCTGCAGGTCTTGCGAGATGAAGGCATCGCCTTGGCCCAACAGTCCCGTGAGTTGCGACACGCTCAGGGTGGTGAAGGCAGGCAGCGCTTCGGTGTTCAGTTCGTGGTGGTCGCGCACCTCATCCGCTTCTTGAAGGATGAAGGGGATGCCGAAGTCAAACGCCTCAAAGCCTTCACGCAACTCCGTGGCAATCACGTCCCCGGTGCTGGAGGTGTCATCAGCATCATCCCCCGTGGTACCCGCCAAGCCCTCGGTGAGCAAATCGTCATAAAAAGATTGGAACGCAGGGTGCTCGACGATGGACAACACGTCAATCAAACTGCCAGGCTCTTGACCCGCGTTGATGCGCTCACGGTTTTCGACCTTCAAGTCGTCGTACTCGCTGTCTCGCCACATCAAACGCAAACCACGCCCGATGGTTTGCTCTAGCAAAATTTGCGCTTGTGACGAACGCAGTGGCACGATCACACAGATGTTGTTCACATCGAAGCCTTCGCGCAGCATCAGCACACTGACAATCACGCGCGGTGTGGCATGGTTGTCCACGCTGAACAGACGTTCCCGCACGGGTGCCCAGTCTTTCTCACCCAACTCGGCTTTCTTGCCCGAGTCAATGGTCATGACCTCATCGTCTCGCAGGCCTTCCTGGTCTTGCAAGAACGCAGCGACCAAGGGGGACACCGTGGTGTCCTCGCACACCACCAGCATCTTGGGGTGGCGACGGGGGTCCAGCTTGGCAAAGTCCGCCTCCAGCTTGCGCAATTTTTTTATCCCTGCACGCAGCATCACGCGCTGGCCTTCGCTCAGTGCCGGATTGCCTGATTCATCCCGCTCCGCCCGGAATTCCAGTGGCAAAGCGCCAATCTCTTTGCGCCGGTCCAGCACCAGTGACTTCACCAGCCCCGCACGCATGGCGCTCTTCAGGTCAAAGTCTGTGATGATGTGCGGAAAGTACAGCTTGCGCTTGTTTTTGCCCGTGCCCACGTCGTTGTACGGTGTCGCAGAAAAGTCCACCTGCACAAACCTTCGCCCTTTGCTTGCGGCAATGCGGCTCAGGCTTTTTTGCCATTCCACCTCGGTCGTTTCACCCTCGCGCTTGAACTCGTGAATGTGGTGTGCCTCATCGTTGAACACCATCAACTCGGGCAGACCCGCTAAAAATTCCAACACGTTGCCGCGTGCATAGCGGCGGTCCAACACCTCCAGGCTGTTGCCCGTGGCCCGCCCCGGCATCAAGGGCAACACGGCACCCACCACAAGATGCGGGTCCATCGGTGCGCCCAGCGCTTCCACCATGTCAGCATCTTCCACGTCGTCCAGCACTTCACCTTCAGCCAACAGGTGCCAATTGGTGATGGCGATCATGCCGTTGCCTGTGGCTTTCAAGCCAATCTCTGATTTGCTGCACACATTGCCCCGCACAAACGCAAACACCATGTCGCGGTAAGCGTCTGGCACAAACAGGTCTGCAAACTTGACGACATCCGAGCTTGAAAAATCACGCGAGCTGCTGCCCGCCACCAACTTGCCACAGAACGCGTCCAACAACCGCTCGTAAACAATCAAACCGGGCGCCACCACCATGAACTGCCGCGTAAATCGGGCATCGCTGATGCCCTCAGCCATCGCAGCTGTCTTGTTGAGCAACTGCCACACCATCAGGGCCTGCATCACCCAGGTCTTGCCCGTGCCTGTGGCCATCTTGAAGCAGTATTTGGGGTGTGCATGCTTAGTACCGCCTACCTCCGTCATCCGCGTACCGGCCAACAAGGCATCGGGTGCGCAGGCCTGGTACAGGTCCAGCAAGGACCAACGGTCATGGTCTTTCCCCAACACCTCATGCGCCACGATGGCGTTCAGGATGGCTTGCTGTTGCCCCGCATGAAATTTCAGCCCCCCTCGGGCCAGCACCATGTCGTCACCGAACCACCACCGCAACAACTCAGCGGTGGTGGGTGTGACCAGATCCAGAATGTCAGCCGCGCCGGATTCCAGGCCCAAGCAGAGTTGCTTGGTTTTGGGGGTGAGGCCAACCGACAGGGCCAAGGGGTCAACGTCAGGCATGGGGTGTCCTCTTTGCGGAAATCAAGTGATTGACTACAATTGTGGTATTTCGTGAAAGGCAGCCGATGTCTACCGTTTCGATGCGCATTGACGAGTCCCTGATCCAGGCGGCACGCGCGGCAGCTAAGGCAGAGTTCCGTACCGTGCAAGGGCAGGTGGAGTTCTGGGCCAAAGTGGGGCGCGCTGCGTTGGACAACCCCGACCTGCCTGCGTCTTTCATTGCCGAAAGCCTGATGAGCCTGGGTGAACCGCGAGAAGACGGCACGCCCTTTGTGCCCCGGAGTCGCAGCGACGCCGTGCAGGCATGAGCTGGCAAGTGCTGCAGACGCGGCGCTTTGCCCGCGTTTACAAAAAACTGACCAACGCTGAGCTGATTGCCGACACCGATGCTGCCGTTGCCACCGTGGCGGATAACCCCGACAGTGGGGAGCGCAAGAAAGGGGATTTGGCCCAACTGTGGGTCCACAAATTCCGCAGCCAGGGTCAGCTTTACCTGCTGGGTTACACCCGCGAAGACGCCGTGCGGCTGGTCTACTTGGAAGCCTTGGGGCCACATGAGAACTTCTACCGGGATTTGAAGCGGTAGGCAAACAGACCACCAACCCGCGCGGTACCTCAATAGCTTTCTTTCAAGGCCCATCATCGGTTCACTGTGGCCACCACCTCGGCCTCGAACCCAAACACATCCACCACCCGCACGCACACCTGGCGCGGACCAGCCTTTGCGGGCGTGGTGACCACCGCCTGCGTGACCACGCGCAGCGAATCGGCGTCATTGGCGGTATTGCCCCGGTAGTCTTGCCAAACTGAGCGGAACACCTTGCCGTCGTAGTCCGGGTCTACCGCCCAGTATTCGATCAGGGCCAGGGGCTCAGCATTGGCGATGGCTTGCAGCTTGATGCGGTTGGCGTCGTCCAGGTTGATGGCCTCGGGTGAGAGCAGCACATAGTTTTTGAGCCGCACCGTCAGGGTGTCGGTGCCGTCTTGCGTGGCCACGGCAATCGGGTGGATCGTGAGGTATTGCAACGACGAGAAACGCACCTGCCCGCGCAGCTTGTCGATGCCGCCCTTCTTTTTGAGGCGGTCCATCAGGTCAGGCGGGATCACCAGCACCTCCAGCCGCGAGTCGTTCAGCGCGGTGATGGTTTCGCCAATGCTGGGCTCAAAGTTCCAGCCCAGCACCACCACGCGGTCCCAGCCACCCAGCAGGTTGTCGCGCTGTGCAATGGCCTGTTTCAGCGTGGTGGCCCCGGTGAGCGCCTCCTGGGTGGTGGGCTCGCGACCGGTCGCGAAGATCAGGCAGCACTCGTCGAAGCCGATCGCATCGTGCCAGCGGCGGATCTCGTCGATCACCAGCTCGGGGGTGCCGGCGAACGCG
>CAZHDP010000082.1:4637-7623 GCA_964531605.1 uncultured Burkholderiaceae bacterium
GGTTGTCGCGCTGGGCAATGGCTTTCTTCAGGGTGGCGGTGCCGGTGAGCTTGTTGGGCGAATCGGCCAGCACCAGCGTTTTGCTGCCACGCCGGCCATTCAGTTCGACGCCCGCAATCTGGCCCAGGTTGCGCTGCGGGTTGACCTCGGACGGCAGGGGCAGGGCGCCGTACAGCGACAGCACGATGTGCGACAGGTCGCCAATGCGGAAGTCCCGGCCCAGCGTGGCTTTGGCGGCCTCCACCTGGTAGTCGCCAATCGCCTGGTACAGAAAGGGCTTGGCCTCCAGGTCGATCAGGCGCTTGCGCATGATCATGCAGGCGGGTTTGCCCAGGTCGGTGGTGATCCAGCGGCGGCCTAGTTTTTCGGCGACGGCAGCTGTGGTGCCTGAGCCGCCGTTGAAGTCGGCTACGAGGCCTCCTTCTGGGCATGATGTTCTAAGAATTCGCTCAAGCAATCTTTCTGGCTTTTGCGTTGCGTAACCGAGCAGCTCCGGGCCGCTCTTGGTCATGAATATATCGTCCCATAGGTTTTGCACGGGACGCCCGGGATATTCATCGAGGTATTGCTTGAGAAATGGCGTGCCTTCTCGCGTGTAATAAATGCGATTTTCTTTTTCTAGTTGATCTATCGTGGACTGAACATAAGTCCAATGCCTTCCGGCCGGAGGCAAGAGCTCTTTCCCCCTGAATACCCTGGTTGGGCCAGCCCCCTTCCCCGTAATTACATTCGGGTAGAACTTTCGTCCATCTGGGTCAGACATCGTGAATCGTTCACGCACATATTCTTCTGTATATGGCGTGAATTGCTGCTCATAGCAGTAGTTATGCGTTTTGGAATAAAACAAAATCATGTCGGTCACAACGCCATATTTCTTACCATCGTTGTGAGCACCAAACCGCTGCCAAATTACGTCATTAACAAAGTTGTCTTTCCCAAACACCTCATCCAACACCAGCTTCACGTAATGCCCCACATGCCAATCCAGATGCACATACATCGAGCCGGTGTCCGCCAGCAACTCCCGCATCAGGATCAGGCGCGGTGTGATCATGGCGAGGTACGAGGCCGTGCCGTCGCTCCAGGTGTCGGAATACGCGAACTGCTCGATCACCGTGGGCTTTTGCTCCAGTTCCAAGCCTGGCAAGGTGACCTTGGTGCGGTAGTCGGCCTTGCTGTCAAAAGGCGGGTCGATGTAGATCAAATCGACTTTGCCACGCAAGCTGGGCGTGGTGTCGTCCCCGGCCAACAGCGCGGCCATGGCCAGCAGGTTGTCGCCATAAATCAGGCGGTTGGCCCAAGGCGCCGGTGCGGCAGCCTCGCCTAGCATTGGTTGTGCGCTGTCCAGCAAACTGGACTGGCCCGGTGCAAACACCTCGCGCTGGCTGGCACGGGCTTGGGCGGTGATCCAGTCGCTGGCCGCACTGTCTTTGGCCGGCAACACCACTTCACGGGTTTGCAGGCTGACGCGGTGACGGCTCTCGATGCTTTCCAGAATGCGTTCGGCTTCTTTGCGGCCTTGGGCCACGATGTCAGGGAGTTGTTCTAGCAGCGATTTGGGCATGGGCAACAGCGCATCAAAAATCCCTTATTAAGGGACATAAAACGTCAACTGTAATGGACATTTGATGCCAGCCCAGCAGATACCGTGCTTTTCATGAAAGAGAAGAAGGCGTTCAGTGATCGGTTGCGGGCAGCGTTGCTGGCCCAGCGGCTGGATATCAGCGCTGCCGTGCTGGAGCGCGAGTTCAATTTGCACTGGCTTGGCACACCCGTGAGGCGGCAAACCGCTTGGAAATGGCTCAATGGCGAGGCCATCCCCACGCAGGACAAGCTGCAGGCACTGGCCAAGTGGTTAAAGCTGGACCCGCAACAATTGCGCTTTGGTGACGACGTCCAAACGTACCTGCGCGCCGAACAAAAACGATGGGATGAGGGCGTGGGCTATGTGGAGCGCGAGACTTTCGATCTGTTCTTGCAGCTCCCGGCACCTCAACGCAAGCTGATCCAAGAGATCATCAAGACCTTTGCCAAAGTTCACGCCACGGCCCCAACCAACCGTTCCCATTGAGGCTGGGGAAGGCGCGATTTGCCAAGTTCAAACCTTGCTCTTGACCGAGCAGGTGTTCCAGCCCAAGAGGGCGTAGGGAGGGCACCAACCGATGGCGCCTGTCGCCAGAGGCACCACACCCAGCCAGCCCCACCAGCCGACGGTACCGGTGGCGGCCAATCCAATCAGGACCAGCCCGGCGACGATGCGAAGGATGCGGTCAATGCCGCCAACGTTGGATTTCATGGTGCGTCCTTTGGTAGGTTGTGAACAAAACACCTATTGAACGCCGAACCAACGCGCAAGTCTGTGACCCAAGTCACCCAGGCCTCGTCAGACTAGCGTGCCCTGGGCCTGCTGGCGCAAGGATGCGCTGTCCACGATGCGGATGCGTTCGCGCGACAACTGCACCCACCCCTCTTGCTCAAAGCGCCGCAACAAGCGGGTCACGATCTCGCGCACGGTGCCCAATTGGTCGGCCAGGCCTTGGTGCGTCACCGCGAGTTCAGGGCCGTGCCCCAAGAGCACGGACGCCAAACGTTGGTCCAGTTTGTGAAAAGCCACGGCGTCCACCAGCGCCGTCAAATCGGCCATGCGCTCGGCAAACAAGCCCATCACTTCTGACCGGAAGGGGGCGTGGTCTAGCCAGCGCTGAAACACCGCAGGCGGGATCAGCAGCAACACGGTATCTTGCGTGGTGACGCCTGTTGCCGTCAACGGGTGACCGCGAAACAGGCAGGCGGTGGACACCAGGCACAGCTCGCCAGGGGTGACGCGGTACAGCTCAAGGCGTCGACCATCATCCGCCTGCTGAAACACCTTGACCGCACCAGACACCACCACCGGAAAGCCCCGGCAAGGCTGGTGCGCGTCAAACAGCACCGTGCCTCCAGGCACGGTCACCGGACCGCACGCGGCAGGCAGGGACTGCAGCGG
>CAZHDP010000082.1:7633-10564 GCA_964531605.1 uncultured Burkholderiaceae bacterium
AGCGGTGGATTCACCTCGCTCAAGCTGGGGTAAGCCGTCAACAGGGCTGCTGAAAAAGTGTCGGTAAAAGCCATGGGCACCAAGTATGGCCTGTTTTTATCGACAAATATTTTGAATCTTCACGTCAATTGAATTGAATCTTCTTGTGCTGACTGAACCCTACAGTACAACCCATGACGACGACCACCGACACCCACACCGCCTCCAGCAACTACACCGCTGTGGCCAAAGCCTTGCATTGGTTGCTCGGTTTGGCACTGATCGCAGTGTTCTTGTTGGGCCTCTACATGCACGAGCTGCCGTTTTCGCCTCAGCGGCTCAAGCTGTACAGCTGGCACAAATGGGCGGGTGTAAGTATTTTGGTGCTGTCGGTCTTCCGGTTGCTGTGGCGCATCACCCACCGCCCGCCCGCGCTGCCTTACGCCATTGTGAAAGTGATGCCCAACTGGCAACACACTGCCCACGTGGCCACGCACCATCTGTTGTACGTCTTGTTTCTGGCCGTGCCCTTGCTGGGTTGGGCTTACAGCTCGGCGGCAGGCTTCCCCATCGTGATGTTTGGCCTGTTGGAATTGCCCGACTTCGTGCCCGTCAGCAAAGACTTGGCTGATGCGATCAAACCGCTGCACAAATTCTCGGCACTCGCGATGGCGGGTTTGGTGGTCTTGCATGTGGCCGCAGCGCTCAAGCACCAGTGGGTCGACCGCGATGGGTTGATCAACCGCATGTTGCCCACCCGCAACTGAGGTTTGCAGCCGATCTTTCACCTGAGTTTCCCCCTTACGTTCATCTCCACAGAAAGCACACCGACCATGACCTCTCACACCGCCCATTTCATGCTGTCGCTGGTGGCTGGCGCCTTGCTCGCGTCACCCAGCTTTGCCCAGCAAAAGCTGGTCCCAGCCCAGAGCGAAATCGTGTTCGTGAGCAAGCAAATGGGTGTGCCCGTGGAAGGCCGCTTTCGCAAGTTTGACGCGGCCATCAGTTTCGATGCCGCCAAGCTCGACGCCAGCAAGGTCAGCTTCACGGTGGACATCGGCAGCGCAACCCTGGGCGCCCCCGAGGCCGATGCAGAGCTGCCTAAACCCGTGTGGTTCAGCGCAGTGAAGTTTCCGCAGGCCACATTTGTCTCTAGCGGCATCAAGTCGCTCGGCGGTGGCAAATACGATGTGGCAGGCAAGCTGACCATCAAAGGCAACAGCCGCGATGTCAGCATCCCCGTCACGATGACGCAAGCGGCAGCGGTCACCACAGCCACGGGCGTGCTGCCGATCAAACGGCTGGCGTTCAAGATAGGCGAAAACGAGTGGGCCGACACCTCGATGGTGGCCGACGATGTTCAAGTCAAGTTCAAGATCACGCTCAGCGGCGTGGGCAAAGTCTGAGTTTCGATTGTTCTTTTTTTACCTTCACTTTTTCAAAGGAAATCACCATGCGTAAATCCGTGTTCGCAGTCTCTGCTTTGGCAGCGGCAGCGGTCCTGTCCACCGGCGTTGCTCAGGCAGCTTCTTATGGCATCGACCCAACCCACACCTTCGTGACGTTTGAGATCGGCCACTTTGGTGCGACCACCAACCGTGCCCGTTTTGACAAAAAAGACGGCAAGGTGGAATTTGACGCTACGGCCAAATCCGGCAAAGTGGACATCACCATTGACGTGACCTCGGTCAACTCCGGCACCGCTGCTTTCGACAAACACCTGCAAAGCCCCGACATTTTTGATGCAGCCAAGCACCCCACGATCAAGTTCGCGTCTGACAAGTTCAGCTTCAATGGCAACAAGGTGACCGAAGTGACTGGCGCCCTCACCTTGATGGGCAAGACCGCCCCGGTCACGCTCAAGGCCACCCAGTTCAACTGCTACCAAAGCCCCATGCTCAAGCGTGAAGTCTGTGGCGGCGACTTCGAAGCCACCATCGACCGCACCCAGTGGGGCCTGAACTACGGCGTGGATTGGGGCTTCCCCAAGAACGTGCGCCTGGTGGTTCAAATCGAAGCCGTCAAACAGTAAGCAAGGCACAGCGATGACCACCGCCCTCAACAACGACTTGCCGCACCCCGCCAAAGCACCTGTGCTGTTCATCTCGCACGGTGCGCCCACCTTTGCGATCGAACCTGGTGACCTTGGCCCCCGGCTGACGGCGTTGGGGGACCAATTGCAAGGCGTTCGCGCCGTGCTGGTGGTATCGCCCCATTGGCAAACGCGCGACGTCAAAGTCATGACCACCGCGCAGCCACCTACCGTGCATGATTTCGGTGGTTTTCCCGCCGAGTTGTACACGATCCAATACCCCGCGCCAGGTCAACCCGACGTGGCGCAAGAAGCAGCCCGCCTGTTGAGCGCAGCTGGTTTCAGCACCAGCCTGGAAGCCAACCGTGGCCTCGACCACGGCGCCTGGGTGCCGCTCTTTCACATGCTGCCGCAAGCCCATGTGCCGGTGTTCCAGGTGTCGATGCCCGTGTCGTTGACCACGGCGCAGGCGGTGGCCTTGGGTCAAGCGTTGGCCCCGCTGCGCGAGCAAGGCGTGGTGATCGTGGGATCGGGCAGCATGACCCACAATTTGCACGAGTTTTTCAGTGGTCAAACCGAACCTGCACCGTATGCAGTGGCGTTTGCCAAGTGGATACAAACCGCCGTTCAATCCCGGTCGACACAAGCGCTGATCCGCTACCGGAGCGAAGCCCCTCACGCAGCCCGCGCGCACCCGACCGAAGACCACTTTTTACCGTTGCTCGTGGCGATGGGGGCGTCTCATGACGACGACAGCTTCCACATCATTGACGACACCATCACCTACGGCATGCTGTCGATGGAGTCGTACGTCTGGGGCATGCCTACCGCACATTGAGCCTGCGCCCACGCGACAGCTGCTCGCTGCGGGCACCGCTATGATTTTCTGCAGATCAAGGAGACTGCAGCATGTACACCCC
>CAZHDP010000083.1:0-10516 GCA_964531605.1 uncultured Burkholderiaceae bacterium
ACAACAACCTGCCGTTCTCCAGCAGCCGCGACCCCAACAAGGCAGACGACAACGAATTGATCTTGCTTGAGGTTGGTGACTTCCTGAAAGCACGCTGATCGACTGCGCCACATCAAAAGGCCACTGCAACATGCAGTGGCCTTTTAATTTGACCTGACGTTTTCAACACCGTTGCGGTCTTTGGTGTCAGCGTCGTCGCCCCGCCAGCCATCTCAGTCTGGTGATCGACTTCGGTGCAGATGCGCTGATGACCTTCTCACGACATCGAATCACTGAAGACACGGTTTGGGGAAGGCGAATGAACAACCTTGTCCAAGGCCATCAACACCTGTTGACCTGCAACTTCCAACAAGCCGTCATTCGACACTTCAATCAAGCTGCAGCCCATCGGCAACGCAAGTGGCACTTGGCGGTTCAATCTGGCCTCGATAGCGTCTGGAGCTTCTCGGCTACGCCGAATCAAACGGTCTCTGAGCACTGACTTGCTGGCCGTGATGTGCAGCACCGTCAAACCCGGGTTGGCTGCGGCAGCATGCTCAAGGTAGGCACGCGAGCCGTTGACGATCAGCCAGCGCACGCGACCTGAAGGGTACATCTCTTCACGGCGAATCCCGTAGCGATGGCCGTTTGCAGCCCAATGCAAAGCGAATCGATCCGCTGCCACCAAGGCTTCAAACTGTGCCGTTGTCACGCTCTCGTGCTGCTCGGCGTTTGAATCAACTGCCAGCGGGCGATCAATGGTTCGTCTCGTCCAATGGACAGGGGCAGACACAGGCCAACGGGCTTTCAGCCAAGCCAGCAGGCTGTCTTTGCCCGCGCCGGACGGGCCGACCACATACATCAATGTTGGACTCATGCTGACAGACCCACACGCGCCGTCAACACAAAGTCAGCGCCTGCCGTTGGCTCTGTGAACAAGGCCAAGTGTTCAAAGCGACAAGGTGGCAAATCCTCAAAATGGCGCTGAGCCAATTGAACGATCGCGGCACGTTGATCAGGCGCCAATTGTTCCAATGGGCCAGTAAGGGACAGGTGAAATTGAAAATGCTCCATCACCCAGGGGTACCCCCAGGCCACCAGCAAGCGATCTTGCTCCGGTGTCAGAAGTGTTCGGCGACGACGCGCCAACTCGGCTTCGTTCAATGGCTCAGCAAGGGGGTGCAACGCGGTCACGCAGGCTGAGGCCACTGATTGGATGGCACTGGCATCCCCTTCAGGCCGCAAGGCTAAAAAGCCACCCTGCGTGCTCACCTGAAGTCGAGGCAGTGTGAAAGCAGACAGCCCTTCACCCAGCTTGTGCAAACAGGTCAAAAGCGTTTGCACGCTTTGCCCTACGGCCAATTGAAAAGGGGCTTTGAGCGTGGCATGCCATCCATATCGGCGAGGCTCAGCCGTCAGCGCTGAAAAATTCGCTGGGTCAATGGCCGAACACGTTGGTGCACGCATCGTGCGCCCCGTTGCAGCACACCGCCCCAGCCATTGGCTGCCAGCCTCCCACCATTCGCTGCCCACGGGGGGTGCGAAATACACGGCACAACGGTAGGGCAGCAGCGATGCGCATGGCGATAGGGTTGTTTCAGTTTTCATGGTGATTCACCGTCAATGTCACGCGGTCTCCCGCAAACCAGGCCATGGCCAGTTCGATGGGCAGGCCCAGCAGGTCTACATTCACACTGGTCACAAACAGCGCAGGATGGTTGTGAGGCTGTTGCAGCAGCGCGGCCACCTGTTTGTCAGGTAAACGGGCACTGATACGGCTTTCCTGGCGCACATAGTCTTGCACACCATGCTGGCCAAACGCCTCGGTGATCGATCCGGTTTTCGCCACCAAATCGGCCAAACGATCAAACCGTGGCAAAGGGAAATAGCGGTCACTGAAATGCAGCGGTTGGTTTGCACCTTGCCCGAGCACCTGCAAGTGCAGCAGCTCGCTGCCAGCAACCACCCCTAAGGCTCTGGCCTGGTCAACGTTGGCCTGCACCGTATCTGACGCCAGGACACACAGAGCACCTTGGACGCCAGCATGGGCCAGGCTTTGGCGATGACGAGTGCGCTTGCCCAACACCATGTCCACCGCAAAGGTTTCCACAAACGTGCCCCGTCCTCTGGTGGAGCGGACAAGACCACGTTGACACAAACTGGCAAGTGATCGTCGGATGGTGTGTCGGTTCACACCAAATTGTTCAGCCAGCGCGTGCTCCGAAGGCAATCGCTCGCCAGGGGTGTAAATCCCTCGGCCAATGGCGTCCTCCAGTTGTTGCGCGATGCGAGACCAAAAGCTGCTGCGCCTTTCCAGGTTGGGTGAATCTGGCGCGATCCAATCGAGTGAAGTGACCGTATCTGTCATGAAAGCTACACATGCAATGCCTAAGCTGACACCCATGTTTGAGTTGTATAGACAACGGATAGGGTGCCACAACGATGTTTCACGCATTTGACAATTCAGAGCCCAACCCCTCCATCTCGCGCTCGTCGTGGATGGCCTTGCTGGCACGGGCGCCACACCACCTGTTGGACCGCATGCTGTCGCCGTGCACCGATGGTCGACTGCAGTGGCTTCGCCGACCTGAAACGGGCTTGATGATGGTGCAAGGCCGCATTGGTGGCACTGGAGACCGCTTCAACGTCGGTGAAATCACCATCACACGTTGCGCGTTGCGCCTCGATCTCGGTGATGCCGAAGCCAACCGAACCGCCGTAGGGGTGTCCTACGTGCTGGGACGCAACCACCGCCACGCCCAATTGGCGGCCATCGCTGACGCGCTGCTTCAAGACCCGGCTAAACACGACAGGCTGCAAGCCACCTTGCTGGACCCCATTCGACGGCACCTGGGCAGCTTGGAAGCACAACGTCAACAGCGGGCTCAAAGCACCAAGGTGGACTTTCTCACCGTGGCGCGTGAGTCTGCAGACAACGAAGAAGGAGAAGACGCATGAATGGACCAGATTTGAACCACATGGCACCGGGTTTCGATGATGAAGCCTTTGGCAGCCAAGCGGTGTTTCGTGCAGCGATGGATGCACTCTCCCACCCTGGTCGCCCCTTGGACATGCCGGTAGAAACGGGCGTGCCACGTCAAGGTCACATCGCATCAGCGGCCCTGCTGTTGGGATTGTTGGACGCGGACACCTCGGTGTGGATCTCGCCCTCATTGAGGCACTCTGATGCTGCTTCCTGGTTGCGCTTTCACACCGGATGCCAATGTCTGGACGACGTAGGCGCAGCGCAATTTGTATGGTTAGCGCTGGGCGATGAGCTGCCGCAGCTGTCTGAGCTGCGCCTGGGCAACGACACCTACCCTGATCAGTCAGCCACCTGTGTGATCGAAGTTCGTGGTCTGCAGGCCGATGCGCCTGGCTGGACGCTGCGGGGCCCCGGCATTCCAGGGGAACGCAGCCTCTCCATTCAGGGGCTGCCGATGGCTTTTGAGGCACTTTGGGCAGACAACCATGCTCAATTCCCTTGTGGCGTAGATGTGTTTTTGACCACCCCCACTCAACTGGCTGGCTTGCCGCGAACAACGCGAATGCTGTCGCTCTCTGAGGTTTGATCATGTACGTTGCAGTCAAAGGCGGTGAAACCGCCATCCTTAACAGCTACAAACTCCTGGCCGAGCAGCGCCGAGGTGACATCACGCAGGCTGAGCTGAGCGTGGACCAAATCCGCAATCAACTGAAACTGGCTGTGGACCGCGTGATGACCGAAGGCTCTGTGTATGACCCCGAGCTCGCTGCACTGGCCATCAAACAGGCGAGCGGCGATTTGGTAGAAGCCATTTTTTTGCTTCGCGCTTACCGTGCCACGCTGCCGCGTCTGGGCAATACCTGTCCGCTCAACACGGCAGACATGTCATTGGACCGCCGTATCTCTGCCACGTTCAAAGACCTGCCCGGGGGTCAAGTTCTGGGCCCAACCTGCGACTACACCCAACGCCTCTTGGATTTTTCGTTGTTGGCCAATGCCCAAGCCGATGCCATCCATGGAGACACACGGCCTTCAGAGACTGCCGCATCAGCTGCTCCACTGGCGTTCAGCAGAAACACCACACCTCATGTGACGGAGTTGCTCAAACAAGAGGGCTTGATCGAGTGGTTTGAGCCATCACCAACAGACCCCTCACCCACCGACTTGACCCGAGAACCGCTGCGGTTTCCAGCCAACCGCGCCACACGCCTGCAAAACCTGGCCAGAGGCGACGAAGGCTTTCTGCTGGCCATGGCGTACTCGACCCAACGCGGGTACTCGCACACCCATCCGTTTGTAGGAGAAGTGCGCATGGGGCAAATTGCCATCGTCATCGAGCCAGAAGAACTCGGCTTTCCCATCTCGATTGGCGACATCGAAATCACGGAATGCGAGATGGTCAACCAATTTGGAGGCAGCAAAACGGAACCCCCACAGTTCACGCGCGGCTATGGACTGGCCTTTGGCCACAGCGAGCGAAAAGCCCTGGCCATGAGTTTGGTAGACCGCGCCTTGCGCGCTGATGAGTTGGGCGAAGCAGTCGAAGCGCCAGCCCAAATGCAAGAGTTTGTACTTTCACACAGTGACAGCCTGGAAGCCTCAGGCTTCGTTCAGCATTTGAAACTGCCGCACTACGTGGACTTTCAATCAGAACTGGCCTTGGTTCGCCAGATGCGGGCGCAAGCACTGACATCGAACATTGAAAAAGAAGTGAAGCCATGAACGCACCAACACTGACCTCGCCCGATGTGAACTTTGCGTACTTGGACGAGCGCACCAAACGCATGATTCGCCGAGCCATCCTCAAGGCCGTGGCGATCCCTGGCTACCAGGTACCGTTTGGGTCACGGGAGATGCCACTTCCCTACGGCTGGGGTACCGGCGGCATTCAGGTGACGGCCTCGGTCATCGGACCCAACGATGTGCTCAAAGTCATCGACCAGGGCTCAGACGACACCGTCAATGCCGTCAACATCCGTCGCTTTTTTGAGCGCACAGCCAAGGTGGCAACCACCACGCGGACCCATGAAGCGACGCTGATTCAGACTCGCCACAGGATTCCTGAAAAACCATTGACCGAAGGGCAAGTGATCGTTTACCAAGTGCCCGTTCCTGAGCCCATGCAACGCCTGGAGCCTCGCGAGACAGAGACTCGCACCCTGCACGGCTTGGCCGAATACGGGTTGATGCACGTGAAGCTCTATGAAGACATTGCGCGCTTTGGGCACATCGCCACCACCTATGACTACCCGGTGATGGTGAACCACCGTTACATCATGTCGCCGTCACCCATTCCAAAGTTTGACAACCCCAAGATGCACATGAATCCGGCGTTGCAGCTGTTTGGCGCGGGCAGAGAAAAACGCATCTACGCGGTGCCGCCCTACACGTCAGTCGAAAGCCTGGCATTTGACGATCACCCGTTTGAAGTGCAAAAGTGGAACGCGGTTTGCACCTTGTGCGGCGCACATGATTCATTTTTAGATGAAATCATCACCGACGATGCGGGCACACGCCTGCATGTGTGCTCAGACTCCGACTACTGCCAAACCCGACAGGACGACGCTGTCGCTGCGGGTGTCACGGAGGAGCAATGAGCGTCAACATCCGCGAAGCCACTGAAGCAGACCTGCCACAGGTGCTGGCACTGTACGCACAACCCGACATGGACAACGGTCACGTGCTGTCGGTGGAACAGGCAAAGGAAGTTTTCGCACAGTTCCAAAGCTACCCCAATTACCGGCTGTTTGTGGCTTGTTTGAACAACACGACACCGTACGCCGTGGTGGGCACCTTCGCGCTGCTGATCATGCACAACCTGGCCCACTGCGGCACCCCGTCTGCCATTGTCGAAGACGTGGTTGTCAGCCCTGAACAACAAGGCCGTGGCACAGGCAAAGCCATGATGGCATGGGCCCAAAAACTGGCCCGCGAAGCAGGTTGCTACAAGCTCGTGTTGTCATCCAACCAAAAGCGAGAGCGCGCCCATGCCTTTTATGAATCACTGGGATTTCAACGCCATGGCTTCAGCTTTCTGATCGACCTCTGATATGCAAAAACCGGACAACTCTCTCCCCTTGCTCAGCGTGCAAAACGTCAGCAAGCGTTATGGTCATCGCGTCGCCTTGCAGGACGCCAACTTTGAACTGTGGCCTGGTGAAGTCATGGCTGTGGTGGGTGAGTCGGGGTCAGGCAAAACGACCCTGCTCAATGCCATTGCCGCACGCAGTCGACCCGACTCGGGTTGCATTGAATTTCGAGGCCGCGATGGTGAGATGCGAGACATCTATGCGATGTCTGAAGCGCAGCAACGGCTACTGGGTCGCACCGACTGGGGCTTTGTACACCAACATGCTGCCGACGGTTTGCGCATGGACGTGTCTGCGGGAGCCAACGTGGGTGAGCGGTTGATGGGTTTGGGCGAGCGTCATTACGGTCGTTTGCGAGCAACGTCTGCACAATGGCTGACACGGGTTGAAATCGACCCATCTCGCATGGACGATGTTCCCCGTACCTTTTCGGGGGGCATGCGCCAACGCCTCCAGATCGCCCGCAATTTGGTCACGGGACCAAGGCTCGTGTTCATGGACGAACCCACGTCTGGTCTCGATGTGTCTGTCCAGGCACGCTTGCTGGACTTGTTGCGTCAACTCACGAAGCAAATGCAACTGGCCGTGGTGATCGTGACACACGATTTGGCGGTGGCCCGCTTGCTTGCGCACCGGATGATGGTGATGCAGCACGGTTGCGTGGTTGAGTCAGGCCTGACAGACCAGGTGCTTGACGACCCACAGCACCCTTACACCCAGTTGTTGGTCTCCTCCGTCTTGCAACCTTGAGATTTCAGGAAATACCATCATGCTGCACATGAAACAAGTCTCCAAGCGGTTCACACTGCACCATCAACACGGTGCTGAGCTCCAGGTGTTGAGCCATGTTGACCTGCACGTTGCCAGAGGAGAGTGCGTGGTTTTAGACGGCCCTTCCGGTATGGGCAAGAGCACGCTGCTCAAACTGATTTACGCCAACTACCGTCCGACCAGTGGCGAAATCCATGTCAGTCAGTCGGCTGACACAGCACTGGCGTTGACACAAGCGAGCCCTCGGCAATTGGTGCAGATGCGGCGGGACACGGTGGGCTACGTGAGTCAGTTCTTGCGGGTCATTCCACGCGTATCGGCACTGGACGTGGTGGCAGAACCGTTGATCGACGACCTGTCTGCGCAACTTGAAACATACGAAGCAAACTGCCAGCTTGCCCGAGAAGAGGCTGGTCGGTGGTTGTCTCGTTTGCGCATACCTGAACGGTTGTGGCATTTGCCACCAGCCACTTTCTCGGGCGGTGAGCAGCAACGCATCAACATCGCACGAAACATGATCAAACCACGCCCAGTTCTGCTGCTTGATGAGCCTACAGCATCGCTGGACACGGCCAATACAGCCACGGTCATTGCCCTGATTCACGAAGCCGTATCTCGAGGTGCAGCGGTGGTCGGTATTTTTCATGATGCTGCAGTGGGTGCAGCCGTGGCCACACGTCGCGTCGATGTGACGCAATTTCGGAGTTCGACATGAACAGCATGAATTTCACCAACGGTCAGTTGGTCCTCCCCTCCGAGGTGGTCTCGGGCAGCGTCTCGGTGGTGGACGGGCGCATCGTTTCAATTGACCAAAGTCTCGGAGCTCAAGGACCAGGCTGGGATCTGGAGGGCGACTACCTGATGCCAGGTTTCGTTGAAATGCACACCGACAATTTTGAGCGACACCTGATGCCAAGGCCCAAGGTGCAATGGGCCGAAATGCCCGCGTTGTTGGCCCATGATGCGGAAGTTGCGGCGGCAGGCATCACCACGGTCTTTGACGCCCTGGGCGTTGGGGACGCCGACACCGACAGCCTGCGTGGCAGCACCTGGGACGAGGTCATTCACGCCATTGACATGGGAACACACCAGGGATTGCTGCGCGCAGACCACCATCTGCATGTTCGCTGCGAACTCCCAGCCCCCAACACCATCGATTTGTTTCGCCCATTTCACAACCATCCACGCCTGTCGCTCATTTCACTGATGGACCACACGCCTGGGCAACGTCAATGGGAAAACATCGACGTGGCGCGGGTGTACTACACCGGTAAAAAAGGCTGGTCTGCTGAAAAATTTGAACGCCAAGTGGCCATCTCCGCTGAACTTCAGGCACGCTACGCTCAACCCCACAGAGACTACTTTGTCGCGCACTGCCGTGAGAACGGCATCGCCCTGGCCAGCCACGATGACACCACGCCCGAGCACGTGCGGCAGGCCCACAGCGAAGGGGCCAGCATGTCTGAATTTCCAACCACTTTGGTCGCAGCGCGTGCTGCGCACGAACACGGTCTGCTCAACGTGATGGGGGGGCCTAATGTGGTGCGAGGAGGCTCCCACTCTGGCAATGTGTCGGCAGCCGAGCTGGCGCGTCACGGGCTCCTCGACATCCTGTCATCCGACTACGTACCAGGAAGCCTGCTGTCTGCCGTGTGGCGGCTGGTCGATGAAAACATCCTGACACTGCCACAAGCGGTGACCACCGTCACGCACAACCCCGCACAGGCCACGGGCCTGACAGACAGAGGCCAAATTGCACCTGGCTTGCGTGCCGACTTGATCCAGGTTCGCGTCGTGGACATGCCTCAAGGCAAGCGACAAGCGGTTGTCAAAGCCGTTTGGCGCGAAGGCCAGCGAGTCCTTTGAACAGCCCTTGCGCTGACATCGAATCTTCTTGCACATGTCAAAAGGCTGTCACAGAGCGTGCGCAAACTAGGCCGTTGTATAGACATCTCGACAAGGACTGTCCCATGGCATTGCGCATTGAACACATCAACAAACATTTCCCCAATGGCAAGCAGGCGTTGCGCGACATCAACCTGACCATTGGCGATGGTGAGATGGTGGCGTTGATTGGTGCCTCTGGTTCTGGCAAATCCACCTTGCTGCGCATGATCGCCGGTTTGTTGGCCTCTGATGCGACACCCAAGGCCTTGATAGAAGTGAATGGCCAATGCGTGCAAAAAGGTGGGCAGATCGCCACCAACATCCGGGCAACCCGGTCTCAAGTGGGATTTGTGTTTCAGCAATTTAACCTGGTAGACCGGTTGCCAGTGTTGGTGAACGTGCTGGTTGGGCGCCTGCACAGCATGCCTTGGTGGCGCGGCTTGGTACGCTGGTTCAACGCGCAAGAACGCGCTTTGGCGTTGGACGCGCTGCAGCGCGTGGGCATCATGGATTGCCACGCGCAACGGGCCTCAACCCTTTCGGGGGGGCAACAACAACGCGCAGCCATTGCCCGCACACTGGTTCAAGGTGCGCGGCTGGTGTTGGCCGACGAACCTATCGCATCGCTTGATCCAGAGTCCTCACGCAAGGTGATGGAGATCCTGTCACGCATCCAGCGTGAAGACGGTCGCTCGGTGGTGGTGTCTCTGCACCAAGTGGACATGGCCATCCGCTATTGCCCACGGGTCATCGCCCTTAACCAAGGACAAGTGGTGTACGACGGCCCATCAGCCGCCTTGACCCCGGCGTTGCTGCGCCAGCTTTATGGCATGCAAGCCGATGAATTCTTGAGTGGCAGTGAATTGCTGAACGCACCAACACAACCGATGCCGACCTCAGCATCGGTTTTAGCGTGGCCCACCTCGCTTCCCCAAGCGGCGTGAATTCGCTTTGTTTTTTACCCTGTATTCCGATTGGAGTTAACGCAATGATCAAAAAGACCTTCACCCTCCTGGCACTGGGCTTGAGCCTGACGGGTGCCATGGCCCAAGACATCAATTTTGGATTCATCTCAACCGAGGCAAGCCAAAACCTCAGGGCCGACTGGCAGCCCTTGTTGGATGACATGGAAAAGCAAACAGGCCTGAAGGTCAAGGCGTTCTTCGCCTCTGACTACGCAGGCATCATTGAAGGCATGCGCTTCAATAAAGTCCAAGTGGCGTGGATGGGTAACAAGTCTGCGATGGAAGCGGTAGACCGCGCCAATGGGGAAGTGTTTGCACAAATGGTCAATGCAGACGGCACCCAAGGCTACTACTCGCATCTGATCGCGCACAAAGACAGTCCGATTGCCAACGTCGATGACATGTTCAAGAATGGCAAATCACTGAGTTTTGGCAACGGTGACCCCAACTCCACTTCTGGCTTTTTGGTCCCGGGGTTTTACGTGTTTGCCCAAAACAAAGTCGATCCCAAGACATTGTTCAAAGTAGTGCGCAACGCCAACCACGAAACCAACGCCCTGGCCGTGGCCAACAAGCAGGTCGATGTGGCAACCAACAACAGTGAGAACCTCGACAAAATCAAAGAGCGTCAACCTGAAAAATTCAAAGACATCAAAGTCATTTGGACGTCTCCATTGATCGCACTTGATCCCTTGGTCATGAGCAAGAATTTGCCCGAAGCCACGCGGACGAAGATCAAGACCTTTTTCTACAACTACGCTAAAACCGATCCTCGCGAAAAAGACATCGTGATGAAAATTTCCAAGTTGTCCGGCTTCAAGGCTTCGAACAATGATCAG
>CAZHDP010000084.1:0-6645 GCA_964531605.1 uncultured Burkholderiaceae bacterium
GGTGGTTTGCAAGGTGTACGCCGTGGTCACTGGGCCGGTGTCTGCGTCAACCGCGTCAGTGCCTATCACCGCAATGATCTTGGTCGCTGCGGCGTCGGCCGCGGTGGGTTTGAGCGTGACCTTGCCCGTGGCATCGGTGCGGCCCTGGGTCTCGCCGGTGTCGCACAGGTTGTTGTTGTTGAGGTCAATGCAGACCAGCGCATTGCTGATCAGCCCGTCCATGACCGTGGTGACCACCCCTGCGGCGGCGGTTGACGTCGTGGTGGTGGTTGAACCACCGCCACCGCAAGCGGTGAGGGTGGCAATGGCAGCGCCGATCATGCTGATTCGAAAAGCGTGGTGAATGGATTTCATGGTGAGGACTCCTGGGTAAAAGTGAGGGGCAATGAGGTTGAGTGGGGGACGTTCACGGTTGCGGGGTGTTTCGGTGCACCTGCCCTTGCGCGTCCGCCAGCAGGTAATTCACACCTTGTTGTTTGAGCCAGGCCAGTGCGTGTTCACCTTTGAGCATCGCGATGGTTGAGAGCGCGCCTGCCGCCGTGGTGTTGGCGGCCAGTACGCTGATCGACTGCACCTGGTTCACGGGCCAGCCTGTTTTGGGGTTGAGCACGTGGCAGTAGCGTTGGCCCTGCAGGATGAAAAATCGTTCGTAGTCGCCGCTGGTGGCCAGGCCCCCTCGCACCAAGGCCAGATTGGCCAAGGGTTGTTGGGGTGCCGCTTTCGGCGGACGCGGGTGTTGGATGTCGACAGACCAGGGCTGCCCTTCGTTGCCGGGTAAGCCTCGGCCGTTCAGTGCGTGCAGGTCACCGCCGAGGTTCACCAGCGCATGGCTGATGTGGTGAGCTTGCAGGACAGCTGCCGCGCGGTCTGCGGCGTATTCTTTGCCAAAGCCGCCGAAGTCCAACGCCATGCCTGGCTGTTCAAGGCGTACTTTGTGGCCTTCGCGTGCCACATGTTGCCAACCCACCCGCCCCAAGAGTTGGCGAAGTACTTGGGCTTCGGGCAAGCGTTCGGCTTTGAAATCCCATGCTTGGCGCAACACACCAGAGGTCACGTCAAACAGCCCGTCACTGAGCAACCACAGCCGGTGGGCAAAGTCCAACAGGCTGTTGGTTTCGTCGTCCACCTCGGTCCAGCGGGCGCCAGCCGCTTGGTTGATGCGGCTCAAGATGCTGCTGTTTTGGTAGCGTGAATACTTGTCTTCAATGCGGCGCACCTCTTGGATGGCTGCATCGGCTGCACGACGCATGGCCACCTCGTCGGTGCCGTCGATCAACAGGCTGCATGGGCTGGCCATGGCCCGAAAGTCAAAGCGAAGGGTTTGCCACGGCGTCATGGTGCGTGCTCAAAAACGGTGGGTCAGGCCGAGCTGGATGAAACGGGCATAGAACGGGTCCAGCCCGGGGCTGCCAGAGCCCAGGCGCAGCGCCGCCGTTTGTCGGTAGGTTTCCAGTTTGGCGTCGACCACCGTGTCTGGTGTGATGGCGTAGGCCACTTTCAACGACAGGGTGACTGCCCCATAGGCGGCCAACCGCTGGTCGGCCGACTTGCTGCCCACGATGCTGGCTGCGCGCCGGATGGTGCCCACCTCGTCGTACTGCCCCTGTGCGTTGAAGACAGGGTCAAAGTAAAAGTTGGCTGCAGTTTGGGTGTAGTAGCGCACGCCAGGCGTGACGGTGTATTTGCCCAGGGGCTGAACCCAGTCAGCGCCCAGCGTGTGCGAGTTCACGCCAAAGGTGTCGCTGTAGTAGCGGTAACTGGTGCGGACCGAAGCATCGTAGCGGGGCACATGGTGGTTCCAGCGGGCCAGTGCGATCCACGCGTCACGCTGGTCTGGCCGTTGGTCAAACGATTTGTAGGGGTCGTTGAAATAGCCACGACCTGTGCTGCGCGTGAGGTTCACCTGGGCGATGTCCTGCGGCGTGAGGATTTGGGTCACACCGACCATGAATTCCTGCGTGCGTTTGTGCTGGTTGATGGCCGTGTTCACCCCGTTGGAGGTGTTGTCGATGCGGTCGGCAGCCAAGCCCAGGCCTGCTGTCCAGGTGCGGTTGTTGTCGTCGCTGGCCCAGCGCCCTTGCACGCTGAGTGCTTTGGATTCGTAGTCGTGCTCGGTGGAGTACGCCACGCCCACCGAGTAGGCCGATCGAGCCAAGTGGCGCGTGACCTTGACGTCACCGGCCTTGCGTTCGTCGCTCATCCGGCTGGCACCTGAGCGCTGGGTGTGCATGCGCGGCGAGGCGCCGGACACGTTGTCGACCACGCCCGAAGCCTCGACCGACCAGTCGCTTGCCACAGGGGCTTGTACATACACCTGAGGCGCCGTGGCCTTGATGCGGTTGAAGCCTGGTTGGCTGTCTTGGTAGCTGCCGTATTTGAGGCCGATGGTGGTCTTTTCAGGGGCCGTTTCCGCGTGGGTGTCGTTGGGTGACAGCGCGCAAAGCGCGGCCAGTCCGGGCAGGACCAGGGTGGCCAGCAACACGCTTGAAACGGGCGCGTGGGGCTGGGCCTGTGGTGAGAGAGGGGTGAGCGTCATGGCGTGTCTTTCAGTTACAGCCACAACCACCACCGCCGACGCCATAGCCGCCGCTGGAGTTTTCTTTGCTGTTGTAAATGTGTTGTGTGAAGCGCTGGTCCAACGGGTCGCCCTCAAAGGTCATTTGGGGCTTGGCGAGATCGCCTTTCTCCCAGGCGTTGACCGGGGCAAAAGGGCTGCAGCCTCCCAGCAGGCCCAAAGCCAGGGTGGCGAGCAAGGTGCGCGTGAGGTGCGTCATGGTCAGTCCTTGAGGTGCAGCGCGTGCTTGATGTGGGCTTCGAGCTCGGCGCGTTGCTCGTCTTTGAACCCGCTGTGGGTCTGGATCACGCGACCGTCAGGACCGATCAGTACCGAAGTCGGCATGCCTTTGATGGCGTACTGCTTGGGGGTGGTGCCACTGGGGTCAAACGCCACGTCGAAGAGGGCGGGGTTGCTGCCCAGGAAGGCGGTGGCGTCTGCGGCTTTTTGGTCCAAGTTGATGGCCACCACTTGCAAGCCTTTGCCGCTGTAACGGCTTTGCATCTCGTTCATCCAGGGAAACGATTGCTTGCAGGGGCCGCACCATGAGGCCCAGAAATCGAGGTAAACGGTTTTGCCTTTGTATTGGCTGAGCTTCACCGGGCCTTGGCGGCCTTGCAGTTCAAAGTCTGGTGCAACTTGGCCGGCTTCCAGGGCTTGTGAGGGGGTGCCGCTCAGCACGGACAAGGCCAAGATGGCCGCGGAAATCCAAGGTTTTTTCATGTTGAAGTTGCGGTTGAATGGAATGTGAAATCAATAAATAGGGAAAATTTCCCTAAATAATACATTCGACAATCGCCACGTCAAGCAAAACCAGTGAAATTTGGTAAAAAAACCCATAAAATTACGAAAATCCGTTGCAGGTCTTTGGCCTTCAGCGGCACCAGACCCTTTTCAAGCCATGACCATCCCTACAGCCCAGGTCGATCCAGACGAGGTTCCCAGTGCGGGCCTGCCCGAACCCGCATTGGCGGCTGAGGCGGTGGCGCGCGTGCTGCAACCGTTGGCACGTTTGATGATTGACCATGGCCTGCAATTGCCGTCGATGGTGGAGCTGTTGAAAAAGGCGCTGGTGGACGAAGCTGCCCGCGCGTATGCCTTGGCCGACAAGGGCAGTTCAGACACCCGCATCGCCTTGCTGACGGGGGTGCACCGCAAAGATGTCAAGCGACCGCGCGAGGCTGACCCTGCCGGGGATGGTGCGACCCCCATGGTGCCCTTGGCTGCTTCTGTGGTGGCACGTTGGATCAGCGAGCCACGTTTCTTGAACACCGACCACACGCCGCGGCCCTTGGGGCGCACGCCCAGCCGGGGCAGCGTGGGGGAGCCTGACTTCACCACGCTGGTGGCTGAAGTGACCCGCGACGTGGGCGCGCGTGCTGTGTTGGATGAATTGGTGAGGCTGGGTGTGGTGGTGGTGCGCGAAGATGGCAACGTGGCGTTGAAGTCCACCGCGTTCGTGCCGCAAGAGGGGCTGAGTGAATCGTTCCACTTCCTGTCGGCCAACGTCAGTGACCATTTGTCCACGTCAGTGCACAACCTGGCGCCCAAAAGAGAAGGCCCTCTCAAGCTGGAGCAAAGCGCCTTTGCCCAGGGCTTGTCGGCTGAACAGGCAGATCAGCTGCAACAGTTGGCGCGCCGCTTGTGGGCGCAATCGCTACAGCAGTTTTTGCAGATGGCAACCGTGGCTGAATTGCGCAGCCAGGACGCACCGGGTCCCAAGTACCGTGTGCGCTACGGCACCTACTTTTACGATGCATTGCAGGCACCTTCCCCTCAGGTGCCACCACCACAAGATGCCGCCCCCCAGGCTCGCAAACCCAGAAAGAAATCCCAACCATGATGCCTCCGTCCCAGGCTCAAATGTCAACCCCTCTGCAACGCCGACATTGGTTGGCATTGGCCGTCTCTGCCTTGACCGGTTGCGGTGGCGGCGGGAGCGGCGGTGGCTTTACCGGCCTGCCAGGCACAGGGGGTACCGGTGTCTATGCGCAAGGTTCGATTGCGGGGTTTGGCAGCATCATCCTCAACGGCATCAAATTTGATGACACGGCGGCCACGGTGTTGCTGAACGGCAGTCCCGCAACGTCGACCGATTTGCGCTTGGGCATGGTGGCCAACGTGCAAGGGACGCGCGGTGCCGACCTCACCTTGGGTGTGGCCAACCAGATCGAAGTATGGTCTGTGGCGCAGGGCGTGGTGTCTCAAATGCAAGGCACACAGTTCAACGTGGCTGGCATGGTGGTCGTGACGGATGCGGGTACGGTGTTTGATGGCCTCAGTGGCGTGACGGCGTTGGCCAACGGCCAGCGTGTCACCGTGTGGGCCTTGCAGTCAGGCGCCGATGGCAGTCACTGGACCGCAACGCGCGTGGCCCTCACCACGGCCACCACCGTCATCAGCACCGGTTTGGTGGTCGTGTCGGGTTCCCAGCGCACCTTGCACGGGCTGACGCTGTCGGGCTCTGGCGTTTCTGGGCTCGTTGCTGGACAGTTGGTCCGGGTACAAGGCGCTTTGGTGTCCAACAGCACAGGCTTGCAAGTCGACAGCCTGAAGGTGTTGGACGCGACCAGCACAGCCGTCCAAGGCGATGCCGAGGTAGAGGGCTTGATCACGGCGGTGTTGTCCACCACCCGTTTCATGCTCGGCAATGTGGAAGTGGATGCCAGCACCGCAACCGTTTCTGGCGGTGGAACCTACGCTGTGGGTGCGCGGGTCGAGGTAGAAGGCCAGTGGCAAAACCGCGTGATCAAAGCCAAGAAGGTCAGCTTTGAAGGGTCATCCTCGTTGGAAGAAGCCGAGATTGAAGGCAAGATCGAACAGTTTGTGAGCATTGCCAACTTCACATTGCGCAGCCAGCGCTGCGATGGATCGGCGGTGAAGCAAATTGACAATGGCAAAGTGTCAGACCTCAAAGTGGGCGTCAAAGTCAAGGTCAAAGGCACCAAAGCGGGTGATGTCCTCAAGCTCACCAGCATCGAGATCGACAGTTGAAAAAAAGGGCTGACCTCGTCTCTGACGGGATCAGCCCCAACTCGCAACGGTGATTCAGCAGATCAGTAGGCGGTTGTCGCCTTGGGACGGTCGGTCAGACGCTCGGCCAAGGTGGGTCGCGGTTCAGGCGACAAGCCCACGTCCAGTGACGCCAAAAATGCTTGTGCATTTTGGTAGCCCACGACCTTGTGGCTGGGTTGAGCCTGGCCATTGAACAGCACGATGCCAGGCGGGCCAAACAGGCCAAATGTTTTGAGCAAAGCCTTGTCTTGCGCGGTGTTGGCGGTCACATCGGCCTGGATCAAACGTGTGTTTTTCAGGCGTTGTTTGACCGCTGGGTCAGAGAACGTGAAGGTCTCCAACTCTTTGCAGGCCACACACCAGTCGGCATAAAAATCCAGCATCACCGCTTGCCCAGAGGTTTCGGCTTGGGCCAATACCGCGTTCAAGGCGGGCAAGTCACGCACCCGTTCGAAGGTCAATGGCAGGTCGGCGCTGGCCGTGGAGATGAGCGAGGGCGAGGCCGTGGACCGCCAATGTGCCAAAGGTTGCAAGACCGACTGGCCACCCGAAGCCGCCCCAACCAGCAACAGCGCGGCCATGGCCAGCAAACCCGCACCGCCTGCTCTGGCAGCCACAGGCGTGCGGGTGTGCTGCGGTGCGCTGGCACCAAACACACCCAACAAGGCCGCGCCCGCCAACAACCAGGCAGCCCACAGCAGCATGTGAACTGCAGGGGGGATCACGGGGGACACCATCCAGACCGCCACGCCCAGCAGCATCATGCCAAACACCTGTTTGACGCGTTCCATCCAAGCCCCTGCGCGGGGCAACAGACTGCCTGCCGAAATGCCCACCAGCAGCAAGGGCACGCTCATGCCCATCGCCATGGCAAAGAGGGCACTGCCGCCAAGCAACACATCCCGCGTTTGGCTGATGTACACCAAGGCTCCCGCCAAGGGGGCCGCGACGCAGGGCCCCACCACCAGGGCAGACACGCCACCCATCAAGAACACGCCCACGAAGGAACCCCCTTTGAACCGGTTGGACCAGTGGGTTGCTTTGCTCTGGATGGCGCTGGGCATGACCGCTGTGGT
>CAZHDP010000084.1:6655-10507 GCA_964531605.1 uncultured Burkholderiaceae bacterium
GGACAGTGCCATGGCCGACAACATCAACGCGAAGCCACCCAGCACCCAAGGGTTCTGCAATGCAGCCGCCAGCCCTTCACCCGCCAACCCTGCGGCCACACCAAAACAGGCGTAAACCAGGGCCATGCCGAAGGCATAGGCCAGAGACAGCAGCAGGCCTTTGCGCCGCGTGACCGGCTCCGACTGCCCTGCGATCAACGACGACAGGATGGGCACCATGGGCAGCACACACGGTGTGAAGGCCAACAGCAACCCTGCCAACAAAAACACGCCTGCGGTGCGCAGCAAGCTGCCACTGGCGAGCGTGGTGGCGATGGCATCGGCGCCCCCTGTGGGTGCTGCTTTGGCGGCCATGTCTGTGGGCGGTGCAACCGGCCGAGCGGGTGACAGGGGTTGGTCTTGCGCGGTAGGCGCTGGCGTGATCTGGTTGCGTGCCGCCCCCAAGCCGGTCATCTCGATGTTCAGGGTTTGCGATTGCGGTGGATAGCACAGTCCGGCATCTGCGCAACCTTGCCAGTGAACAGTCACCGGTGCGCCGGCCTCACCCGCCGTGAAGCGCAAGGGGACGTCAACGGCATGCTCGTACACGGACACTGTTTTGTTGAAGTTGGTGTCGAACTGTGCGCGGCCAGGAGGCAGCGCGAGCGGGGACCAGCGCAAGCTCGGTGTGTCTGTCGTCACTTTGACCTGGTCACGGTAGAGGTGGTAGCCCGGCGCAATTCGCCAGCGGAGCTGAACGGTGTGGTCATCCACGGGCTGTGCGCTGAACGCAAAAGCCTGTTCAGGGGGCAAAAAGTCCCCCGCCAGCGCCCAATCCCACACCAGCGCGGACGATACCGCCAACAACACACTGAACACGGCATACCTGGTGAGCCATTGAATCCCCGCACGCATTGAACGCAGCAACATGGGTGTTTTCCTTTTTCAACATCGAGATCGATTTAAATTTTGGGAAATTATCCCAAAAAATGAAGAAAAAAGAAAGGGCATCACCAAAGATGCCTGGTGCTGGGTCGCCGACGATTTGGCCGCGAACGGCCTTCAAGCTGCTTCTACAATGACTTTTTACTCATCCCTTCCCAACCCTCTTTGCCCTATGACCGCCTCTTCCAACGCACCTGTCGTCCCCGCTGAGACTTCGCTGGCGCATGTCTTGCCTCGTGAGAAGGCTGAAATCCTGGCCCAGGCCTTGCCCTACATCCGCAAGTTCCATGGCAAGACGCTGGTCATCAAATACGGTGGCAATGCGATGACCGATCCCGCGTTGCAGGCGGACTTCGCAGAAGACGTGGTGTTGCTCAAACTGGTGGGCATGAACCCTGTGGTCGTGCACGGGGGCGGGCCTCAGATTGAAACAGCCCTGAACCGCTTGGGCAAAAAAGGCGAATTCATTCAAGGCATGCGCGTGACCGATGCCGAGACGATGGAGGTGGTCGAGTGGGTGCTGGCCGGTGAAGTGCAGCAAGACATCGTGGGCCTGATCAACCAGGCGGGCGGTAAAGCGGTGGGCTTGACGGGGCGTGATGGTGGCCTGATCCGTGCGAAAAAACTCAAGATGGTGGACAACAAAGACGCCAGCATCGAGTACGACGTGGGCCAGGTGGGCGACATCGAAGCCATTGACCCCAGCGTGGTCAAAGCGCTGCAAGACGATGCGTTCATCCCCGTCATCAGTCCGATTGGTTTTGGTGCCCACAACGAGAGTTACAACATCAACGCCGACGTGGTGGCGAGCAAACTGGCCGAGGTGTTGAAGGCCGAAAAGCTGGTGCTCTTGACCAACACGCCAGGTGTGCTCGACAAGGCGGGCAACTTGCTCACCGACCTGACCGCACGCCGCATCGACGAGCTGTTTGCCGATGGCACCATCAGTGGCGGCATGTTGCCCAAAATCCAAGGGGCGCTGGACGCGGCCAAGGCGGGTGTGAATGCCGTGCACATCATCGACGGGCGCGTACCCCATGCCATGTTGCTGGAGATCTTGACCGATCAGGCCTACGGCACCATGATCCGTTCCCACTGAACCGATACGCGCCACCATGACCGACGCCGTGCAAGACCCCTCTTCTGAAGGTTTTGAGTCCACCTCGGCAGGGGCTGCACGCAAGCGGCCCAAACCGGGTGAGCGGCGTGTGCAAATCTTGCAAACCTTGGCCGCCATGCTGGAACAACCTGGGGCTGAGCGCGTCACCACCGCGGCCTTGGCTGCGCGCTTGGCGGTCAGTGAAGCAGCCTTGTACCGGCACTTTGCCAGCAAGGCGCAGATGTTTGAGGGCTTGATCGAGTTCATCGAGCAGTCGGTGTTCTCGCTGGTCAACCAAATCACCCAACGTGAGTCGGCGCCAGCTGACCAAGCCAGCCGCATCGTGGTCATGCTGTTGCAGTTTGGCGAGAAAAACCCTGGCATGACGCGTGTGATGGCGGGCGACGCGCTGGTCTATGAAAACGAACGCCTGCAACAGCGCATGAACCAGTTTTTTGACAAGGTCGAGGCTTCGCTTCGACAGTGTCTGCGAACCGAGCCTGACAGCCTGGCCTCGGCCATGCCGACCGTGGATGTGCAGGTCAAAGCGGCCACACTCACGGCCTTTGCCATGGGGCGCCTGCAGCGCTATGCCCGCTCAGGCTTCAAGCGTTTGCCGACCGAGCAACTGGACGTTGCATTGCAGATGATGCTATTTAAATGATAGCAATAAAACTAATATGAATAGGTCGAAACAGGGTTTTTACCCCTGAACTCAACGCGTCACGATCGGGAAGTTGCCTTGGGCCTTGTCGATCTTGGCGAACAATCGAACCAAGTCGATCCGGCTGCCCGTGACTTGCAGGTCGTCGCTGAGCAGCGTGTCTTTGACCCCGGCGCTTCCGGTCATCATCTTGAGAAACAGCCCTTTGGTGAGGGTCAACGTTGCCTGCGCATCGGGTGCCGGGCGTGCGGCCTTGTGGTGCAGTACCGCGTTTTCAAGCCACAGCACAAAAGACTCTTGGGTGTCACTGAGCACCAGGTTGACCTTGATCGAGAGGCCTTCTGCCGCTGGGCCATCCAGGCTCGCGGCCATGGCCTCCAAAAACCGTTCGGTGGGCGTGTGCGCCAGCAAGTCGATCACCGATGCCCGCGATAGCACTTTGGCAGGTGGCCCCTGGCGAAGTTCGTCGGCCGCAGTCAGGTAACTGTTGCGCCAAGTGGCAGCTTCGGCCATGTAACCCATTTGCTCATAGGTGCGTGCCAGCAGGGCTTTGGCCGCGGCATGGTCTGGCGCCCCCATGACCACGTGGTTGAGCAGTTCGGCTGTCCAGCGGTAGTCTCCTTGGTCAAATGCCGCCTGTGCCGCGCTGACCACTTTGCCAGCACCGCCGATCAGGGCCAAGTAGCGTTTGCCTGATTCTTGCGGTGGCAAGGGGTTGAGGTTGGCCGGGTTGCCGTCGTAGGCGCCCAGGTACATCTGGTACACCGCTTTGACGTTGTGCCGCAGATCGCCGTAGTAGCCTCGGGCGCCGAAATGCTTGGCCAGCGATGCAGGGAGTTTGACGGTCTCCGCAATCTCTCTCGGGGTCAGGCCCGCGTTCATCAAGCGCACAGTCTGGTCGTGCGTGTACTTGTACACATCGCGATGGGCTTTGATGAAGTCGGCGATGCGCGCTTTGCCCCACACGGGCCAATTGTGCTGGCCGAAATACACCTCGGTATCGCCGAGTTGGTCCAGCGCGTCTTGCATGTAGCTGGCCCAGCGCAGGGCATCGCGCACCTTCGCCCCCCGCACCGGCAGCAGGTTGTGCATGGTCTGGGCGAGGTTCTCTGCGCCGCCATAGGCTTTGCGGTCGGGGATGTGAAAGGTTAACTCGGCGGGCGCT